>JARRJV010000057.1:0-11239 GCA_037388825.1 Acidiferrobacteraceae bacterium
GTGTGTCCAAAGGGGAAAGCGACGGCTGGACCTCCGTGACCATCCTTTCCTACTTTGCGATGTCGGCCCTGGGTGCGATTGGATTCCTGCTGGTGGAAAGCCTGGTTCCCCATCCCATTGTCGACCTCACACTTCTCAAGATCCCGGTCTTCAGCGCCACCTTGATGGTGACCGCCGTGCGCGGTATCGGCATGTTCGGGGGCGCCTTCCTGCTTCCGCTATTCATGCGACAACAAATGGGCCTCACGGAAATCGGCGCGGGCCTGGTACTGCTGCCCGGCGCGCTGATCATCGCCGTGGCGATGCCCGTCGCCGGCCGCCTGGCCGACCGCATGGGTCCGCGCTACCTGGTGATGACCGGCCTGTTCCTGATGGCCTGGTTCTGTTGGTCCTACCGCGACCTGGACGCCAGCACCAGCGTTTGGGGTGTGATCAACCCCACATTCCTCCGCGGCCTGGGTATCGCCCTGTTGATGGCACCGGTAATGTCCACCGCCATCAATGCGGTGCCCAAGGCGAGTGTGGCCATGGCGTCCATGATGCTCAACCTGCTGCAGCAGATGTCCGGGTCCACCGGCGTGGCGGCGCTGGCCACGGTGCTGATCCACCGCACAACCCACCATATGGCGGCCCTGGGGGCAGGCCTCGACTTCTCCACCGGAACCGCGCAGCAGGTGATGGCGGGTCTCATCTTCCGACTCCACGACCTCGGCCGCGGTCCTGCCGAGGCCGCACTGGGAGCGCAGATCGCCATGATGGACAAGGTGGTGCATGCCGCCGCGGTACGCGCCTACGACGACACCTTCGTCGTGGCCGCGGTCGCCAGTTTGGCGGCGATCTTCGCGGCCCTGCTGTTGCCTGCCCGCCATCCCGAAACCCACGCCGCAGAGGCGGACGGGGGCGGCCGCGCCATGGCGACGGAATGATCCCGTCGACTGGAGCCACCATAATAATAGGGGAAGTCGAAATCAAAGGGGTCGTAGTGATTTTTCTTCAATCACCCCGACCCCTTTCTTCATTGCGGATTCCGGGCCAATTCGATTGGCGGGCAAAGTACAGGGAAATTCCTTGCCGGCGCGGGCGCGGGATTGGAGGAAGATAGGCCTCTACACATTGGCCCGGTTTGCGGACGGCGAGGAGGTTTGAATGCGGCCAACAGTGGTGTTGCTCGTCTTGCTGCTTCTTTCCGGCGTTGCTACGGCCGGAATGATGGGCAGTGGCATGGGGGGCGGAATGATGGGCCCGTCGGGTTCCGGCAGCAACACGCCGCCGGCAAATCTCGACTCCGCCGCGCGCAAGGGGTACGACCTTACCCAGGAATACTGTGGCCGGTGTCATGCGGCGCCGGTGCCGCAACAACACACGGCGGCGGAATGGCCCCGGGTCGTCGACCGCATGGAGCGCTACATGCATCGCCAGGGTCGCCCCGCACCGAATGCGGAAGACACCGACACGATCCTGCACTATCTGGCAAGCGCGACAGCGCGCTAGTTCGCCCCGGGAACACGAAACCCTTTTTCACTGCGGCAGGGATTTCGCCCGGGAGCTGGTAGGGCTTTGCGACCATACCCGGAACTGAACTCCTGCTTCGCTTTCGTGCTGCAGGCGGCGGTGCGGATCGTGGAAGACGGCGAGGTCACGGACCGCCGCTCCGCCGCCGGGGCGATCTACGGCACGCAGTGGCCGAAAGACCGCATGGCGGAGGTCCGTACCGCTCGGAGCATTTGTACGACTGGATGGTAGGTGTGCGGCGCGCCTTGCACCGCAGGCCGGAGTTGGCGTTCGAAGAGGTGGAGACGGCGAAGCGCCTGATCTCCGAGCTCGATGGCCTGGGCATACCGAGCGAATACGGTGGAGCGGGCAGCGCCGTCATCGGCCGCCTTGAGTGCGAACTTCCCAACGCCCCCACCTTCGCCCTGCGCGCCGACATGGACGCGCTGCCCGGCGCGGAAAACACCGATCTCCCTTTCGCTTCGACCATTGAGGGCAAGATGCATGCCTGTGGGCACGACGCGCACATGACCATGGTGCTCGGGGGTGCGGCGCTGCTCAAGGCCGAGCCCCCGCCGTGCAATGTGATGTTTGTCTTCCAGCCCGCGGAAGAAAAGGGCGGTGGCGCCCGCACGGTGGTGCAGTCCGGTGCCCTGGAAGGCGTCAGTGCGATCTTCGGCGGACACGTCACCCATCACTATCGCGTCGGCGAGATCATGGTGGCGGAGGGAACCATCACCGCCCAGTCGGACCGCTTTCGCATCGACATCCGGGGCCGCGGCGGCCACGGGGCGCGGCCGCATGAGGCGACCGACGCGGTCGTGGTGGCGGGGCAGATGATCACGGCGATGCAAACCCTCGTGTCGCGTGAGATCAACCCGGTGTTTCCCTCGGTCGTGACCGTGGGCACGGTGCATGCCGGCTCCGCCCCGAACGTAATCGCGGAAGATGCTTACATGGAAGGATCGATACGCACCACGCTGCCGGAAGTGCGCGACCACATTCATGCCGGGCTGATGCGTATGGGCCAGGCGATGGGGGCGTTGCACAATGCGGAGGTGAAGGTGGAGATCACGCCCGGCTATCCGCCGGTGGTGAACACGGCACGCGAGGCTGCCATCGCCCATCGCGCGGCGGAGCGCGTCGTCGGGCGCGAGGGGCTCATGGTCATGGATCATCCCAGCATGGGCGCGGAGGATTTTGCGTTCTACCTGGAAAAAGTTCCCGGGTGCTATGTGCGCTTTGGCGCCCGTTTGCGTGAGAACGAATATATTCCGCTGCACAGCCCGGAGTTCGATATCAACGAAGAAGTGTTGAAGGTAGGGGCCGCCTTCTTCGACGAAGTCGTGCGCGAGGCGGTGAAGAACTACGGATCATGAACAACGATTTCGTTCCGTCGGAGCCCCTTACCGTCGGCGTCGAGCTCGAACTGCAGCTGATTGACCGCGACGGCTACGGGCTGGTGAACGGCATCAAGCCGCTCATCGAGATCTATCCCGGAAGCAGGAACATCAAACCGGAATTCGTCCAGAATACGGTGCAACTTGTTTCCGATGTCGGTCACACGGTCGGCGATGTGCACGCGAATCTGATTGAGATCGGCCGCGGCCTGAAAGACCGTTGCGCCTCTCTGGGCATGTTGCTTTGCGGCGCTGGAACCCACCCGTTCGATCGCAGCCTGGCTCCCGTTACGCCACTGCCGCGCTTTCTCCGGATTGAGGAGGACTACGGCATCCTCGGAAACCTGCAGGTGACCTATGCCACCCATGTACACATTGGCGTCAGCTCGGCTGAAGACGCCATTTTTCTGTTTCGCACGCTAAAGCCGTATCTTCCCCTGTTCATTGCCTTGTCGGCCAGTTCGCCCTTCTGGCACGGTTACGATACCGGGTATGCCGCCTACCGCCACCGCGTGCTGGCGGCCGCGCGCAGCTATGGCATACCGCCAAGTTTCGCGGATTGGAAACAGTTCGAGGATTTCTGCAATGCGTCGCGGCGCGCGGGCATGATCGACTCCATGAGAGATGTTCACTGGGACATCCGCCCACGTCCCCATCTGGGAACGGTCGAGGCGCGGGTCATGGACGCCCAGCCGACCATAGGGGAAGCCATGGAACTGGCGGCGCTGGTGCGTTCGCTGGCGGCCTGCCTGCTGGACTCCCGTGACCAGGCGAACAGCCTGTTGTTACCCCATGCACTCCACTGGTGGACCGAGCACGACAATCACTTCAAGGCATCCCGCCTCGGGATGGACGCCGACTGCGTATACACCGCGCACGGCGACACCCGTTCCCTGCGGAGCCTGTGGGATGCAGTTGTGGAGGCCGTCCTGCCCCATGCCGATGCGCTGGGCGAGCGCGACTACGTGGACCGTCTCGCGCATCGCATCGCCGAGGGAGATATCAGCTATCTGCGCCAGCGACGGGAGTACGAGCGCGATGACGACCTGGCGCATGTCGTCGAAGCCCTGGTCGCCGAACTGGAAGACGAACTGGTATAGGCCGTTCAATATCCTGGCTCGGAGTAAACACTTCCTGGCAAGGATTTCGGCCGGGAGCTCCCGGACCGTCGTTCCGCCACCGGGGCGATCTACTGCGCCTTGATGGGGCCGACGATCCTGACAACAACGGGGTATCCGTCGAGGGACTGCGGCAGTAGCTCTTGGGCTTCCGGCCGTGGTTGATCGAGGCCGACGATGATCACCGGTTTCCCGTTTTCATCCTGGCCGATGCCCACGGACACAACCCCGGGCGTAGCCATCAGCTCCGCTTGGTGTGTCTTTTTGACCTCCTGGACCGAGACTGGCATGTCGGAATTCCCGGAACACCCCGTGATTGGCAGCAAGACCAGCGCGATGGCCAGCCAGTATTTCATAGTGCAATGCCGAGCGCAGCAAAGACATTGTCGATGCGGTTGATGATCGTGCTGTTGTCGCTACCGGCAAACAGCAGACCGACCAGATGGTTGTCGTTGTCGAGCACCGCCGAGCCACTATCGCCGCCCTGACTCATCGGCCCGGCCATCAACTGATCGGTGAAGCGCGCGGTCTGGCCGGGGCCGTACTGCACATCCGCCGTCACATCCAGCTGCTGGATTGCCCCTGTCGTCAGGCCCGTGGTACGACCGCTCTTCTTGAGCGCCATCCCCAGCGCAGCCTCGACCGTGCCGCTGATGGTGCCGACATCCAGGATGGTGTCGCTCACGTCCTGTGGATCGATCGGCCGTGCGATGGCCGCGTCGACGAGATTGTCCACGGCGCGCGCATCGATCGCCTGCATTCGTGTGTTGCTTCCCAGCACGCGCGCGATGGCATTGAGCAATGTCGCCACGCCGTTGGCCGTGGAACAGCCACTCGGCTGCCCGCCGAAGTTGATCGGCACGAACGCCTCCAGATTGGCGATATGATCGTCGGGATACTTGCCACCGTCGTACGGACCCGGCTGCAGAATTGGGTCCCCGGTCTGTGCGGCGTTGCTGTTGGCCAGAACGTGGTTGTTCGACAGGATCAGCGCCTGTCCATTCTTCCTGACGAGGCAGCCGAGCGTGCCGGCGGTGATGTCGCGATGGCCGATACTCACGCCACCGGGCGCCGGCCGAACGCGATCCGTCCGTGACTGGAAAGCCCGGATCGGGCCCGTCTGGATCACATCGGTGGGGATACTGTCCAGCGACGCCGGTACCAGGTCTCGCGTGGCCAATTCGGCCACGGGTACCTTGCTCGTCACCGAACAGACGATGCTGAGCGCGGTCGTTGCCTGGCCGGCCGTGACCTTGAAACCGACGCCGGTGGCAACGACGTTGGCACGCGCAAGCAAGTCGTGACGGGTGCGCGTCAGTATTTCCCGCGCCGCGGATAGTTCATCAGCCATGACCGCCTCCTTGCCGGACTATGATGAGGCCACATCTTAACGCCGGACCGGCCGATGTCTCCATCAGTTCGTCGTTCCGGCCGCCGTCCTTGTCGGATCGCGCAAACTAATAGGGTCGGAGTGATTTTTCCTTGATCACTCTGGCCTCTTTGCCCTCCCGCTATGCTCCATTATCCTTATATATATGAGTGGAGCGTTGTGCACTCACCGGGCGCCTGACGGGCGACGCGGAAGCACCAAAAGGGGAAATGGAGATGGGGACAGTGAAGCAGAAGATCGTGCGGCGTCTCGGCCAATTGCTGGTGCCGCTTCTGGCCCTGGCGAGCACCGCCAGTTATGGCCAGTCTTCCGGGGTGGCAGGGGACAGCGGACCCATTGGCACACCGAAATTGACGGTGACCTTGCCGTCCAAAGACGGCGTGTCCGAGTATTATTATGTTCAGCCGGTCAATATCGTGCTGACGAACGCGGGCAAAACCGATGGACTGGCCACGCTTCGCATCGACGTTGCCACCAACCCGGAACATCATCAGCAGGTTCTGGTGGCACGGTTCTCACCAGGATTCAGGATCATGGGCGTCGGCACGCGGGTTCGCCTGGCGGGCACAGGCCATGCCCGGGTCGAGGTACAGGCCGAAACCCGCTCCGGGAAGAAGCTTGCCGCCACGGGGCAGATCCGGCTTCGGCAGGGGGTCGACTTTTCAGATGCGCACGGCCTGACAAAACGCCTGCTGATGAATGTCCAGGGACTTAAGGG
Organism: Acidiferrobacteraceae bacterium; assembly: GCA_037388825.1. Lineage (NCBI taxonomy): Bacteria > Pseudomonadati > Pseudomonadota > Gammaproteobacteria > Acidiferrobacterales > Acidiferrobacteraceae > Acidiferrobacteraceae bacterium. The sequence continues at coordinate 6,118 of JARRJV010000057.1, forward strand.
GCCGGTCGGTACCGCCCGGGCGCGCCTTTGGGCAAAGGGCGAACTGGCGCGACAGTTCAGTGCCACGATTCATCATCCAATGCTGCCGGCCATCGGCGGCAATAGAGCAAATCTGCTCAAGAGTCTCACCATCCCTTATCGTGGGACTCGTCTGGGTCAACTCGAATTCGGCGACGCTATTTCCAACGATCCCTATGTGGACATCAAGTTCATGGACATCGAACCGGGTGTCGGACCGGTTGAGGTCCAGTGGCGAGACCTGGAAGGCCGCGTATACGAGCCAGCCGCCATCAACATCAGGAAGTGACTGAGGAAAGAATTAAAGATGTGAATTCAAGGGACCGGAGTGATTTTCCCTAATCACTCCGGTCTTTTCTCTTTTGCCCACGCCATTCTTAACTCCATTGCTGGTCCGCCGCGGATGACAAGGGTGCGAGTCCCGGTTTCTGGCCCTCGATCCAGTCATTCTGTCCCTGGAGAAATCGGCTGGTCGCTTCCAGATCCAGCGAACGATCGATGCCGATAAAGGGAAATACGGCGTGGGTCGCAAATGCCACAACACTTTGCAGCAGTCGCAGGGCGATTCCCATGGCAAAGGCGAAATGTGCCCAGTAGGTGATGCCCTGGTGATACGGATGTACGATAAACGGGTTCATGATCTCTCTCCAATGCTTGTCTGTTGGTCCAGGCTCGATGCCGGCTGATTAGCGACCGCGGACGATCTCCTGAACCTTGATGCTGGGATCGTCGTAGTTGCTGATCGTTTGCTTGCCGTTGGCGTACCAGTCGAGCGTGTGCAAGGCACGGCCCCGCGGGGTAGCAGGTACTACGCAGTAGAGGCCGGAGGCCTCGATCATTTGTTCGATTGCGATGGTGCTCGTTGTCTTTCTCCTCAATGTGTCTGTTTGTTCAGGCTTGACGCCGGCTGACCAGCGTCTGCGAACGATGTACTTCAGCTCGACGCGGGGATCGTCGTAATTGATGAAGCTCCGCTTGCCGTTTGCGAACCAGTCGAGCGTGTGCAAGGCACGGCCCCGCGGGGTGATCGGTACAGCGCCGGCCCTGCGAGTGGTCTCGAACATGTCTTTCAGTGCGTAAGTGCTCATGGTCATTCTCCTGTTCGTCGTGTGTGTTAGTCGGGTTTTTTCGACGAGATCCATTGCGCTCTCGACACTGAAATCCTAGGCGTGGGGGTCTGGTGGAAATACTTTCGAAGTCGTAGTATCGAACTACACAATCTGTAGTAACCCACTACACATTCGAGAAAACAGCGCAGAACCAGTCTTTTTCTGTGTACTGGGCCTGAACAGGAGGAAAGTCGCATGGAATACGGACAGTTTTGCCCGGTTGCCAAGGCGACCGAGGTTCTCGGGGAGAAGTGGACCATCCTGGTGATTCGCGAGCTGTTGATGGGCGCCACCCGGTTCAACACCTTGCAGCGGGGCCTGAGCATGATCTCCCCCACCATCCTCACCAAGCGCCTGAATGCATTGACGGAACAGGGCCTGGTCCTGAAGAAGAAGATTCCGGGGCAAAAAGGCTACGAGTATTTCCCCACGGAATCCTGCAAGGAGCTGCTGCCGATCATCAAGGGACTCGGCGACTGGGGCATGAAATGGACAACGGGCAACCTGGTCGATTCGGACTATGACGTGGAATTGCTCATGCTGTACCTGGAGCGCAGCATCCAGGTGGACAAGCTGGTGGGCAATGAAACGGTGATCCGGTTCAAGTTCACCGACCTTGATAAGGCCCCGGACTGGTGGATCGTCGCCGATAACAGCAAGGTGGACGTGTGCACCAACGATCCGTGCAAGGACGTGGACGTCTACTTCACCTCGACCGTGCGCGCGTTCGTCGATGTCTGGATGGGCCTGGTCCCGTACAGGAAGGCGGTGCGCGAGAGCCAGATCAAGGTCATCGGCCCGAACGCCATGACCAACAACATCTTCACCTGGATGAACATGAGCATGTTCGCAGACCTGCCCCCGGCCGCGGATATCTGATTGTCTGGGTGGCCAAATGGAGATGAGTGCAACAACCCTCATCCGGCGACCTCCAAAGGAGATCTACGAATTTCTTAAGGACATCGCCAACGATGTTCGCTGGCGCAACGGTGTCGATGCCTCGGGATGGCGATCCGATCCACCCTATGGCGTGGGTTCAATTGGATATGCCAAGGCTGGAAAGATGGAGACCGTCTATCGGGTCACGGTGCTGGAACCGCCGCGGCGGGTTGACTGGGAATTCATCGAAGGCCCCTTCGTGGGACGCGGCGGCTATCGGCTCGAGCCCGTCGACGGGGGAACACGATTCACGCTCGTGGCAGATATCAAACCCCAGGGCATGATGAGACTAGTGGGGCCTCTGTTCTCCTGGGTTGGAAGACGTTCGAACCGGAAGGACGTGGAGACCCTGCGACAGATCATGGAGCACTCACCAGGCTAGCAGGCTTGGCTCGACGGACCTGCCGCTGGCCGCGGACATCTGACGCGTTCGCAGAATTGGGTCGGGAAGCAGTTGTCAAAACAGAAGCGATACCGAACAATCGATCCGTCCAGGAGTCGGAACGGAGGAAGGCAATGGATAAGATTCTGAAGATGTGGACCCCCGCGGCCTTGAGTCTGTTGAGAATCGTCACCGCTTTTCTGTTCATGCAGCACGGCGGGCAAAAACTACTCGGGTTTCCGGCGCCGCAGCGCCACGCGTTCGATCTCCTTTCCCTGTCGGGAATGGCCGGGGTACTGGAGTTGTTTGGGGGCGCGCTGTTGTTGGTTGGGCTCTTCACGCGACCCGTCGCTTTTTTGCTGTCCGGCCTTATGGCATTCGCCTACTTCATAGCCCATGCGCCCAGGAACTTCTGGCCGCTGATAAACCACGGCGAACTGGCCGTCCTGTTCTGCTTCGTGTTTCTCTATCTAGCGTTCGCCGGCGGAGGGAGCTGGAGTGTGGACAGGCTGTTGGCACGCAGTCGTTGATCGAATTGTGGGGCAGACCGAACCCTTTTGCCTTGTCTCACCCACGCCGTTCTTATCCCCATTGCTGGTCCGCAGTGGATGGCAACGGGGCGACACCGGGCTGGCAGCGGTCCCTGGCGGGAAGGAAAATAAAATAGGAACTAAATGACGGTTATAGACCCGGGACGTTTGGGATCAAGAGGGAGAGATAACGGTGAAGAAAGTTGTTTGGATAGCGGGTGTGATTCTGGTGTTGCTGGCGGGGTATGTTGCTGCTGGTCCATATTTAACAGTGTCAGCGATAAAAACAGGAGTTATTGAACAGGATTCAAAGAAATTATCTGAAAATATAGATTTTCCAAAACTTCGCCAGAATCTGAAGGGCCAACTCAACGCAGCAATGATGAAAAACATTTCCGCCGAGGAAAAGGACAATCCATTTGCAGTTCTCGCGGCTGGCCTGGCAATGAAAATGGCGGATGCAATCGTAGATTCGTACGTTACGCCGAGCGGCTTGGCCTTGATGATGGAGGGGAAAGAGCCACCGAAAGAACAAGGAACAGAAACTGCGGCGCCACCAAAAAAGGATGAATTATTCAGAAACGCAAGGTACTCGTACGATTCCATAAACCAGTTCTCAATTTGGGTGCCGGATGACAAGGGACAAGAAACAAGATTCGTACTACAGCGAGACGGTCTCTCCTGGAAACTCGTGAATCTTGTTCTTCCCATCTAGTCGTTAGGCATAAAGTATCCGATTCTGGTGACTAGCGGACAAAAGGTGTCGAATTCTGTATCGCCGTTTGGAGTGGTCCAGGATTATGTATATATATGGGATAGGCCCGCGGTCTGAGTTGTCCAATAGATATCAATGTCGGCTTATTAGCTAGCAGAAGTGGATAGGCGCATGATCTGCGATAAATGGAAATTTGCCATAGGATTCCCGGAGAAGCGGAAGAAAGATCTTGCTGGAATAGGGCATTTTCTGGATGTTGTGGCACTAGTCCACAATTCCATGCATGCAATACATGTCCGACCTAAACATGGTCGCGACGGAGGCCTGAAGCAAGCTACACAAGCGATCTTTACTTTTTCTGTTTCGAGGGAAGCCTTTGATGCATTCTTCAATAGCGCAGCAGGATATAGGGCACAATATTTGGTAAACCCCCTGGTTGGACTGGCAATGAATCTATATTTGCTGAAGCGTATAGAGCAACCGCTCATTGAAGCCGCCTTTCACTCAGGTGAACCGGAATTGTCCGATGCAAAGAGATCGTTGAGAGCAGTTTCCTCAAAGATCTGGATTGATGAAGACTTCTATGTATTCAATCCGCCGTCACGAGATCTGGCCATTGAAACATGGGAAAAAGAGGCAAATGCCGGCTCTGACAAGGCCAAGTGGGGACTTAGTGCTCCTGAAGGTACTCGATTACAGGTCAAAGGTGCGCTACTGGATCGATGGGGCAATGAGCTAGTCCCGCAAAAGAAAGTACTTCGGCACGAAGAAATCCACAGGTATGGTTATTCGTAAAGCAACAAGCGCCTTCTTTGGTGCAGGCGCAGGAAAGAGGGGAAGTTCAATGAAAAGGTTATTGAACAGTCTCTTGTTCTTTTTTGCGTGGCTCGGTGTAGCTTCAAGTGTTTTCGCCAGCCAGGATGCCTTTTGTGCAGGATTTGAGCAGGGATACAAATCGATAAAGGGAGATATGGCAATAGTTCCAACATGCCCTTTCGCGCCGATTACACCGATGGGCTCTACGGATTTTCGAGAAGGAATAAAGGCTGGAGTTAGGGCCGCCAAAAGAGGGTATTAGCAAGTCATTCCGTCCTTTGCTATTTCCGGCCAACACTCGGGGATAAGTGGACATTAAGAACGCAGGAGACAAACCAACTTACAATGTCCGCTAACGACCCAGAGCGGACTTCACTGAACAACGACTTGTTGAAGATGCCGAAATTCGTGAGTTTCTTGATTCATCGATGGCTATAGTGACGCGGATGATTCCTTCGTTGACTGTTCGTGTCTGATGAAGTCCCCGAATTCGGCACATTTTTCAGAACTAACGTACCAACAACACCTTGTTTTGCAGTTGTTCACTATCGCTTTCAGCCGGCGTGGCACGCGCTACTATCTTCCAATGAGAGCGCGACAACCCGGTTACAAG
>JARRJV010000057.1:11270-18298 GCA_037388825.1 Acidiferrobacteraceae bacterium
CAAGCAAAGCGGGTACGTCATATTCATGGGTTTGTCTCGGAAAACTAATCAAGGGTAAATGCTGCAATTTTAGAGAAGCGATTGTGCCGATCCAAAGCGGAGTACCCGACGGGATAAGCTCTACATCTGCTGGCCACAATCGCAGTACCAATTGTTTTTGCTCTTTCGAATTGTCCTGGATCGGGTGAACAAGTAAAACAGTCTCATACCGTCCTTTGTTCAACTTTGGCAATACGGGAAGTGATTTCAGTGTCGGATTGGGGGCGAACCACGATAGCGCGCTCTTGAAATCCAAAGGCGTCGGTTTGTGCCAACCCTTTGCAAGCAGGGAGTCTTGAATTGATTCCTGACTGCCGGCCCACTGAATATTCAGTGGTTGCTCAATTTCCCCTGAAAGTTCAATCCGCCAGGCGGGCATCGATTGCCAGTCCTTATTCCACCAACTTCTTGCTGATAGTTTCAGGACCGGGTGCTGGAGAGCATACCGCTGAACATCCTGATCGAATCGATGAAATATGTGCCAACCCGCTGCGATCGTGAAGACCGCAGCAATCATGAGCACAAAGCGGTATTGAATCGCCAAGTGGGCGGCTCGTCGTTCACGAGCAATTGCTAGAAGGGCAACCCAGGCCGTCCCCAGTGCCAGACCGGCGACCACGTCCGCTAACCAGTGTGCCCCGAGGTACAAGCGCGAGAAAGCGATACCTGACACCAATATTCCAGCGAAAGCAAAGGGAAGCCAGCGCCAGCGTCTACCAAATGCGGATGAGACAAGCACTGCCAGAAAACCATACACCACGACTGAAAACGTGGAATGACCACTTGGAAAACTGTATGCATCGGTGCCAGCGTATAACGCTATCGGGCGTGGCATTTTCAAGACAAATCTGAGAAATGCGACCATTGCCTCGCCGGAAACGACAGCCGTGATCCAGTAGGCTGCATCGCGCCAGGCGCGATGCCATACAAGCCACGCGAGTACTGCGAGAACCAGAGTGCCCACGACGGTAGCATCTCCCAGTTCTGTGAAGACAATCATGATCGAGTCGAACGTGGGGACGCGGACTGACTGCAATAATTGATATACCGACTGACCCGCGTAAACGATCCGGTCCCGGGTCACAACGTCTTCCAGGATGCCGAGAAATAGCCAGATCGATGCAACCAGCAAAACAAACCAGCTGATTAACGCGGTTCGTGCTGATCGTGCGGGATCCAAAAGCTCCGTTGTGAGCCAGCCCAACCGGGGGTGTTGGCGACTCCAGGTCAAAACCTGGTTCACCCATTGTGTTAGGTGTGGTTGACCCAGTCGCTGGACGGCTCGCGCGAACCACAGGATGCCCCCAATCGAGGTTGCCAATAGCAATATAAGCAGCACCAGGCGGGTTGCGACCTGCCCGGCAACGGCCAATGAGGCACCAACCCCCATGCCGATGAGGAGGTGAAATGCAGCCCACGCAAATGCGGATAATATGTTGTAGAGGTAAAAACGTTTCGCCGGCATATTTAACATGCCGGCGATAACGGGCAGCAGGGGCCGAACCGGGCCTACGAAACGCGCAAATACGACGCTCTTGCCGCCGTGCTTGTGAAAGAAGGACTCACCTCGGCCAAGCCACTCCGCGTGCCGACGAATAGGTCTCCAGTTGCGGATTTGATTCTTGTAGCGGTAACCCAGCCAATAACTTATTCCATCGCCCAGAATGGCGCCACCAACCGCCCATGCAAATACACTCCAGAATTCTACGGCGCCGATTCCAATCAAGGCGCCGGCGGCGAACATCAACACAGCCCCCGGTACCAGCAGGCCAACGAACGCCAGGGCTTCTGCGCAGGCGACTATAGCGACAAACAGGCCTGTCAAATGTGGGTGAAGAGTCACCCAGTGAATGAGGAAATCGATTAAGGTTCCCATAGCGGAAAAGGCGTCTGTTTCTCCTTCTGAACCAAGGACACATTCGACAATAGTTTCAATGTCTCCCCAGGATCATCTTCATGTGAACCGATACTATTAATATATTGGATAATTGTGCAGCGGGCCCGCCCCTCTAATCTCTCAAGAAACCGGGCACTAACCTAGCGGCTGGCTGCCCAGGGTTAACCAGGCTCGTATTCCCGACCAACACTTGCATGATCCGTTCCTGGATATCTCCCAGAATATCCTTGCCACTGCCAAGAACGCCCTTGTCGGTATTGATCTGGAAGGCAATGGTCACGCCGCTTTCGCGGTAGTAACGAAAACTGGAGACGTATCCCGGTATCCATCCGGCATGACCGTACACGGGCCCGAAGCGCCTGCTTTTCTGGATCGCGACACCGGTGCCGTAACGGACGGTGTTCAGCTTCGGGTCGGTGGGTACCGACTGCAACAACTCCGGGAGATAGTCGCCGGACATGGCCTTTCCCGTGAACAGGGCGGCACCCCAGTGGGCAAGGTCGCGCGAGGTGCTGACCAGTCCGCCGCCGGCGCGCTGCCTTCGCTTATCCAGCCAGCTGGTCGGCGATATAGGCCGCGTCTTCCGAGATGCCATAGATCAATCCGGACTTGCGTTTTCTAAGCCAGGAAAATCCGCAGAAGTACAAACCCTCCTGGGGTGAAACGCCTTGCTCATGTACCGGCACACCCTTTTCGTCCAGCTCGATATCATCGATCCAGCTGAAGTCTCCGTTAAAACCGGTACACCATATTAAGGACGTGATGTTTGCCTCTACGGGATCCAGCTCTGTTGGCGGCTTGCGATCCTGGGGCGCGGGATCGGGCAGGTCGGCCTCAATCTCCTCCGCCGGTGGCGCATCGATACCTTGCTTGGCGATATATCCTTCGACCATACCCCTGAACTTCGCCGAGACCTGGTCGGCGAAGATGATGTTCTCGGCCAGGTTATCGGCGAACTGAAGTTTTCCATCGGTGCATCCCTGCAGGCGTCCCAACAAGATCGCCCCCATCTTTTCCAGGCCTTGCAGGCTGACGGTATGGCCGCCCCGCGTTCCCGAGATTTGCGGTTGTGCCATGGAGGCCATGCGCGAGTCTTCCAGGTCGCTCATCGTCTGATCATAAAAACCGACCTCCACCGCCCAATCCATCAGGTCCCTTCCACGTAGCGCACGAACCACGCGACCGACCTTGCTGGTGGCGAGGTAGACCTTGTGCCCGGCTTCGAGCAGGTCCTCGACGATCTGCACTCCGGATTGGCCGCTGCCAATGACCAGTACGGCACCCTCCGGCAAGGCATCCGGTCGCTTGTAGTTTCCGGAATGCAGTTGCAGGATCGAATCGGGGATCTCATCGCATGCCTTCGGCACGCGGGCCTGGTTCTGGTTTCCGCAGGCAATCACGACATTGTCCGCGGTCATTGCATCCGAGCTCGTCTCGACCTGGAAGGTACCGTTGCCGTTCTTGCTTATCCTGGATACCGCGGTACCGGTTCGCACCGGTAGTCCGGACCTTCGGGCATAGTTCTGCAGGTAATCGACAAATTCGTCCCGGCTCATGAAGGCACCGGGATTCTCCAGGCTGTTTTCGTCTCCCGGGAGGGCGCTGAGACTGTTCGGGGTATTCAAGGTGAAGCTGTCCCAGCGCTGGGTTTGCCACGACTCGCCGATGTCTCCCTGCTCGAGCACCGTGTGTTCGATGCCTTTTTGCGCCAGGTAATAACTGACCCCCAGACCTGCCTGGCCACCCCCGACACTTACCGTGTGATAGTGCATGAACCAGCCCCCCATTTTTGAATCGTTTTGCCGGGAATCGATCTTCATCGATCCTCCCCGGGAAATGACACCAGAATCTCCTTCCAGATGCCAGAAAACGGGGCGTTTCTTCACCCGCTCCGGTAATCATAGGCTGTCTTTAATTGAACAAAAATAGCCATATTTGCAAAATGGATTTGCAAATATGGACAAACCTACAGGTGCAGTTTCAGGGCGATCCGACGATGAACTGGGATGATCTGAGAGTGGTACTGGCCATATGCCGCGAGGGCAGCCTGTCGGGTGCGGCGAGGGTGCTGGGCACCAGTCACAGCACGGTATTCCGCCAGATCAATGCCATCGAAAAGAAACTATCCACGCGTTTTTTCAACCGGCTCAGTCATGGTTACGAAATGACCGAGGCCGGCGAGACCGTGCTGAAACGTGCGGAAGGTATCGAGGAAGACATCCTCGACCTGGAACGGGAGTTGAGCGGCAAAGACCTTCAGCTCAGGGGAAGCATACGCCTCACGGCCCCCGAAGGTTTGACCAGCTTTTTGCTGGTCCCTCATATCGCCAGCTTTTATCAGAAGCACCCGGATATTCAGGTTGAGCTGATTGTCTCCAGTGACGATCTGCAGCTTTCGAGACACGAGGCCGATATCGCGGTCCGGACGACAAAGAAACCACCGCCCTACTGCATTGGCAAGAAGGTTGGCGACTTCAATGTTGCCGTTTATGCAACCCAGGCGTATTTGACAAAGGCGCAACACCTGGATTTTCCGGAATACGACTATCTTCGGATAGACAACGGGGTCGACTGGTTTCCAGCGCCCTACTGGACCAGCAGTTCTCCGCCCAGGATCGTATTCAAATGCAGCAGCATCATTGCCGTCACCCGGGCGGCCAATGAAGGCCTGGGCGCCGCAGTTCTTCCTTGCGTGATCGGTGAGAAAGAACCCCTGCTGAAACGTGCCGCACCACCGTTCAAAAGCGCAGCGGAGCTTTGGATTCTGACCCACGCGGATCTTCGCCAGACCGCGCGCGTGAAGGCGCTGATGGAGCACCTGTATGAGTGCTTATCCAAAGAGAAGAGTATTATGGAAGGAAGTGCCAGCCGGTAGCTTCCACTTTGTGGCTCGAGGAGGACAACAAATGAAAAAAAGCGCACTACATGCATTTGGCTGGGTGCTGTTCGGCATGTTCCTTATGGGTGTGATCGTGTGGTTTGCAATGCCTTCAGTAATGCTGATTCAGCACAGGAGTAAACTGGGCTACGACGATACGATTGCTGTTTTGACGCAGGCTCTCAACAAGAAGCGGGACTGGAAAGTGTTAACCGTAAATGACTACCAGAAGAGTACGGCGGCATTCGGTACCATTGAACACACCGCCAGCATGAATATCTGCAATCCGACCTACGCCTCGAGAATCCTGGCCAACCCTGGGGACCGGGGCGTCACGGCATTCATGCCCCTCGCGATCGGGGTGTACGAAGACAAGAAAGGACAAGTCTATGTATCGCAACTCAATGTCGGACTCCTGGGCATGATGTTTGGTGGCACGATCGCTGATGTGATGGGTAAGGCTGGCGGAGATCTCAACGAAGTGGTCGCCTCGGTCGTCGGCAAATAGATGGCCGCAAAGCTTCCTTAGATATGTTTTTTATCGTCGCAAATTTCACCCTCGCCGGCGTGCTGCTCGTCATCGGGGTGCTGACACTAAAGAAAGTGAGTCATCCGGCAGAGCTGGTGTTTGCCAGCCTCCCGTTGCTATTTGGATTGCATCAATTCATCCAGGGCTTCGTCTGGTTGGGGCTGTACCACATGGTCAGTCCGCGCACTCTGCAAGTCGCTTCCATGCTGTTTATTTTTTATGCACAGGCGATCTTGCCGTTTTGGGTGCCGCTCGCGATCTGGCTGCTGGAACCACGTGGCCCGCGCCGCCAAATGATCGGTGCGCTGGCGCTGGTCGGTGCGTTGCTGATGGCGTACGTGGCCTGGGGGCTGCTGCAGCAACCGACGCAGGTCTTCATCAGCCACTATTCGCTGGTCTATTCCAATCCCCACACCGGGAATCTATGGGTCGCGTTCATCTATGTCTTGACGACCTGCGGGTCGCTGGTCCTGAGCCGGAGCGTCGCCATCCAGTTGTTCGGTTGGTTGAATCTGCTTGGCTTGCTGCTGGTGTATCTGATTGCGGAATATTCCTTTACCGCATTGTGGTGCCTGTATGCTGCACTGGTGAGCGTGATTCTGTATCTGCATTTCATTGAGCGACGAATCGCATTTTTGCGTGCGCTCCAGCGCGAGCAGGCGCATTTGGAAAACGAATTGGAACAGGAGCTGAACAAGCTCGTTGGCCTGTTCCCCCGCCTGCGCGGCTTTTTTGTTCGCGGGGCCTGATCCACCCTGCCACCATCGCATGAGTCGGACATAGTCTGTATTGAAGGGGCCGGAGTGATTAGAAAATTCATTCCGGCCCCTTTTTTCGCTGAACCTGGCCAAACACCTGCTCCGTCATGACCTCGGCGAAGCCGAGTCCCCGGTCGGGTACCTTGCCTTCGCGGCGGACGAGCTGTCCCTAGTACTCCATCTTCAGCATGTACGGCACCCGTCCCATCTTCAGCACCGCATCGTCGCCTCCTCCGATTGGATTCAGACAAAGAAAAAGCGCATATTCTTTCTGAACGCACCTTGATTGTGACCGGCCGCGCGGACGCGGCTTGCGCCCCGCCGGATACTGTGGTGCGTATTCGCTACCGATGACACATACCGACGCACTCGCTCAGGGCCGGGCGGCGTTTGCCCGGCGGGAATGGAAGACGGCCTACGCGCAACTGGCCGCCGCCGACGGTGCGGCCTCGCTCGACCCGCCGGACCTCGAGCACCTGGCAACGGCCGCCTATCTCCTGGGGCGGCACGACGAAGCCGTCACGCTCTGGACGCGCCTCCATCACGATTGCATCGAGCGCGGCGACGTCGAACGTGCCGCCTACTGGGGCTACTGGCTTGGCTTCATCCAGCTCTTGAACGGCGAGCCGGCCCAGGCCTCCGGCTGGCTGGCGCGGGCGCAGCGACTCGACACGGCGCCAGACGAAGCCGGCGCCGCATCGGGATACGGTGAAATGCTTCTCGGCCTGATGGCGATGGTTTCGGGCGATGTCTCCGGCGCCGTCGCCCGTTTCGACGCGGCGGTCGCACTCGCCGACCGCTTCAAGGATCCGGATCTGCTGGCGCTCGGCCTGATCGGCCAGGGCCAGGGCATGGCCATGCAGCGTGCGTTCGCGGAAGGCGTTACCCGCCTGGACGAGGCCATGCTCGGGATCACCGCGGGCCGGG
>JARRJV010000058.1 GCA_037388825.1 Acidiferrobacteraceae bacterium
GCTGACTGCGGATGCCGGGGCACCGGATCTCCTGTACCGCAAGCTGACCGACGGAACGATCGACCTGTCCATGACTTTCGAAAGCATCCAGGCCGGCAACATGGTCAGCAGGAGAATCTCCCGCATACCCCTTGTGCTGGTCAGTTCCATTCCGGATCTTGGCCCGGAACAGGCCCTGGCCGGGAACTACGTCTGGGTCGACTGGGGTCCTTCGTTCGCACTTGCCCACGCGCAGCACTTCCCCGATATCCGGCCACCGCGTCTGCGAACAGGGCTGGGGAGAATTGCACGCACATTTCTGCTTGAACACGGTGGCGCTGCGTATCTGGCCCTGCCGATGGTCCAGCACGACCTGGAACTGAATCGCCTCTTTCGAATCGAGGATGCTCCCGCCATCGACCGTAGCGCCTACGCGAGCTACGTCGTCGGTGGCGAGAAACTCAAGCTAATAGGCCAAACACTGGAATACTTCGAAGACCTGCCAACCTAGGATTTGCCCGGCGGGCGTTGCACCCTGAGTTCAAAGAGAGGAGCCAGGGTATCGCGAATCTGGTGGATGGTCAGATGCGGGGTTTGTCCCTGATCACCCCAGTGCTGACAGACCATATCGTCAACCTGTGGTTGTGTTTGCGACGCGAGCTTCAAAATCGTGGCCTGGCTGATGATGCTGGGCCCGCCATCGTCCAACACGGCGCGAGCACCGATCCCGCCAGCCGGCCCTCCCGCTGCGGCCAGTCTGACAAGGGGATGGTTCTGCGAATACTCATCCCATTGCTTCGTGCTCACCACGCGAAAGGAGCCTGGTTGCACAACTCGCGGGTGATCCCCGATCCTGCGTAGTCGGAACTGGCAATACGGGTAATAGATGTTCACGTCATTGAAACTGACGACCCGCCCGCCGAGGATATAAATACTGCGCCGCCCGGCCGGAATGGTGATGGACCTTGTGAGAGCGAGAACCGAGCCAGTGGGAACCTTGGTGTCAGGTGAATCTTCATTGTAGGCGTACGTTGTGGCACAGCCGGCCAGAAGAACAAGAGAAAGGGAAAAAAGACAACGCGGAAATGGTTTCATGGCAGCCTCCTTGAAACCCGTGACGCTCCTGCCCCGGGGAATATCGTCATTCTAGGCCCGTCGCCGGCGCTTGTCTGCTGTCTAGGATCGGAGAGAAACTGGATACTTTCCGCTTTATTAACAAGATATTATATGAACTAATTAAATAACCTTCGAGATTGAATCGGGGCCGCTTTCTGTCTAGCCCGATACCTTTTTATTGATCACGATCCGAATCCTGCCCTTCTGCCCCGGCACTGCCGGTACCGGTGCGCTTTCCAGGTCCCCCGCCTGGGGCAAGGGGTTGCCCGACTTCGATACCCGGGCCCCCACCACGACGCGCTTGAATGCAGAAAGATGCATGGCCGGAATCATGGCCATGGAATCATCCAGGGTGACCTGCAACGGAAGCGAGCCCACCGGTTTACGGACCACCGCCAGGGGCATGGGGGGACCGTTCTCCGCCTTGGCAAATACGAACACCGTATCCCCAGGTGAGATCTCCTTTACCAGGGAGGGATCGAGCCGTACGGACACCTCCAGGCTCTTTGCTGCTGCTTTTGCGGATTTTGCAACCGGGGGCGCTGCGACGTGGTGAGCCAGTTTCTGTTCCGCCTGCGCAATCAGTCCGCGAACTTCGCGCAGTGTTTTCGGATCGTCCTTGACTATCTGTTCGACCCGACGCCACTGTTTGACTGCTTGCTCGTAGTCACCTCGTTGGCTCGCCGCCATAGCCGAAAGCCAAAGGCCGGTTGTGTTTTGCGGATCGATTTCCAGCGCCCGCGCGACCAGGGCCTCCGGCTTTCCGCTCATGCTTCCGCCCTGGGTCATGGCCAGGGCATCGGCATAGCTCAGCAATACATCGGCATTGTCCCCGGCGTAGCGATGGGCCTGACTATAGGCATGAGCGGCTTCCGGATATCGGTCCATGCTCATGTAGGCACGTCCGAGCATGAACCAGGCGCGCGCATCATCCGGGGTCTGGCGCAGTTGTGCCTTCAGGCGTTGGGCGAGCTCCGTCATGTTTGGCATGACGCCTTTGGGAAGGGAGGTAACCATGGTCGGATTTCCGAGCCAGGCATAGAGTCCAAAGGCCAGCAGGGGTACGGCGATGCCGATCGCGATCAGCAGGTTCCTCGCCGGGCGAACCGCGGTTGCACCCGTTTCCGCCGGACCTGCCAGGTCGCTCCCCAGGGCCAGTTCGAGCTCGATTTCGTACTGGTCGAACTCGGCCTGTGAAATCTGACCGTCGGCCAGCTCCCGCTTCAGGGTCTCAAGTTTCTCCCGGGCGATTTCCGCGTTCTGTTGATCGCGATTGATGAATCCATCGCCCGCTTTCCGGCGGGAGCCAAAATAGAGTATGGACAAGGCGGCGGCCACCAGGCCGACCGTAATCACCCAGAACCAGACCGTCATGAGTCGTCGTTTCCTGTTTCGAGATACCGTCGGGCGCGAGATAGCTCATCGCCATCGGGCTGCCCCTGATCGGATCTTCCCTGTCGACGAATCATCACGAACAGGATGATCAATCCGGTTGCCAGCATGAGAAAGGGACCCACCCACAGGAGGATCGTGATCGGTTTGAAGGGTGGGCGATACAAAACAAAGTCCCCGTACCGGGCAACCATGAAATCGACGATCTGCTTGTCGCTCTGCCCCGCCACGACCTTTTCGTAGATTTCCTGACGCAGATCCTTGGCAAGATCGGCATTGGACGCGGCAATGGTCTCGTTTTGACACACCAGGCAACGCAGCTCGTGTGTCAGTTTCTCGTAGCGTTGCTCGCTGTCCTTGTCCGGAAAGCTGTGCACCTCGATCCCGGCGCGGGCTGTGCCACCGAGGATCACAAGTACGGCAAGGCCCAGAATCCGAACGAACCGTGTCACGATGCGGCACCGGAATGTAACAGGGAGCTCTCCTGCGCGGTGGCCCGACGGCGCGCGAGCACCCGATACCTGCGGTCACTCGCCGCCAGGAGCCCGCCCAGGGCCATGAATACGCCACCCATCCAGATCCACCGGATAAAGGGCTTGTGGTACAGGCGTACGCTCCAGGATCCGTCCGAGGTTCCCAGTGGCTCTCCAAGGGCCACAAACAGGTCCCGGGTGAGTCCCGGATCGATTGCCGCTTCCGTCATGGGTTGCCGTTGCACGTCGTACACCCGCTTTTGCGGGGACATCGTCGCGATCAATTTCCCGTTGCGGGTCACGGTCACGGTGCCCTGGTGCGCCGTGTAGTTCGGTCCTCTCACCTGGCGAACGCCGTCAAACTCGAAGTGATAGCCGCCGAGTTCGTAGGACTGGCCGGGCGCCAGGCGCACGTCCTCTTCCTGGCTAAACGTGGTGGTGAGGCTGACCCCGACAACAAACACGGCAATCCCAAGATGGGCCAGGGACATCCCGTAAAACGCACGGGGAACCCGTTTCCAGGTTTCCGCCCCTCTTTTGGCCGCCGCAACCCGCCGGTACAGACCCAGCAGGGTGGTACCGGCGACCCTGAACGCCCGCAACAGTCCCCCTGTCGCTGCCAGGCTGAAATGGGGCATGAGGACAACGGAGATCACAACCAGGACCACAGTGGCGGCACCGGCCCAGCGCATCTGCCAGAGCAGACGCCACAGGCTGTCCTGCTTCCAGCGGGCGATAGCGCCAAGACCCACCACCAGGGCAATCGGGATCATCAACGGGATGAAGATGCGATTGAAGTACGGCGGACCCACGGAAATCTTGCCCAGGCCGAGCGCATCAACCGCAAGCGGGTACAGGGTACCGAGAAGTATGCTTGCAGACGTCGCGACCAGGACGACGTTGTTGAGCAAAATGCCGGTCTCCCGGGAGATGAGAGAAAAGCGGGCGGTGCTCCGGATCTGGGGTCCGCGCCAGGCATACAGGCCAAGCGAACCGCCGACGACCAGGCTGAGGAAGATCAACACGAAGACACCGCGCGTTGGATCGCTGGCAAACGCATGGACCGACGTAAGCACGCCGGAGCGGACCAGAAAGGTTCCGAGCAGGCTGAGCGAAAAGGCAAAGATCGCCAGCAACACCGTCCATGCCTTGAATGCGGAACGATTCTCCGTCGCGGCCAGGGAATGGATCAGCGCCGTGCCGACCAGCCACGGCATGAACGAAGCGTTCTCCACCGGATCCCAGAACCACCAGCCACCCCAGCCAAGTTCATAGTAGGACCACCAGCTGCCGAGCACGATGCCCAGGGTAAGGAAGACCCAGGCCACCAGGGTCCATGGACGCGACCAGCGCGCCCATGCGGTGTCCAGCCGACCGCCGAGCATGGCGGCAATCGCGAAGGCAAAGGCGACCGAAAATCCGACGTAGCCCATGTACAGCATGGGTGGATGAATGGCGAGCCCCGGATCCTGCAACAGGGGGTTCAGGTCATTCCCGTGGAGCGGAACCGGGAACTGGCGAACGAAGGGGTTCGAGGTAAGCAGCATGAACAGCAGGAAACCGATGCTCACCATACCCATGACGGCAAGCACACGTGCGATGACAACTTCCGGCACGCTGCGATTGAACACGGTAACGGCCCCGGTCCAGATCGCGAGCACGGTGCCCCAAAGCAGGAGCGAGCCTTCGTGGGCGCCCCAGACCCCGGAGATGCAATATATCAGCGGCAGATTCGTGTTGGAGTTGCGCTGGACGTAGGCGACGGAAAAATCGTGGACGATGAAGGCATAGGTGAGGCTGGCAAAGGCAATGAGCATGAATAGCAGTTGTGCCCTCGCCGCCGGGCGCGCAAGGGCGACCCAGCTGCGGTTTCCGCGGGCGGCGCCGATGAGCGGGACCGTGGACTGCAGCAGAGCCATGCACAGGGCAAGAATCAGGGCAAAGTGACCGATTTCAGGTATCAAAATACTCTCCTGACTGCGTTGGACCGGCCGACCCGTCTCGGCCGGACCGGCGTTGGTGCCCGGGGCCGGAGTCGAACCGGCATGGAAGTTACCCTCCGAGGGATTTTCATGCCCACTACAGCTTTCGCTGCTGCGCCGGACGGCACATTTGTGGCCTGGACTTTCTCTTTGCCCTATCGCCAGCCTCGGCGACGTAGGCAGGAGCCGTCAAGTCTCTACACTTTCCCCGGCGGCACGCCGGCGGGGCTTAGCTCGGGATTGCCACCGCCCTCACGCGCTGAGGTTTCCCCGAATTTGACTCCATTCACGCCAGACGTTTCCGGCCTGGGTGCTCAATTACCTTAAGTCCCTTGCGTCTACCAGTTTCGCCACCCGGGCGTGTTCGGTTGGCGGGCCTAGTGTAATGGATTCGCGCCCGGGGCGCAGTACGACGAAAATGGAGGCTGGTGCCGAAATTGAACCGAGGTACACGGAATCGCATGCCGAGCCGGACAAAAACTGAGCGGATTCTAACAGGCCTGAGACCTGGCTACCTAGGGATTTTGAGCCCATAGGTCGTCTGGAACCAGCTCAGAGGGGGTCTACCGGCCCATACCGTCTTCAACCCGCTCTGATCCAATACGACCGCGGCACGAGATAGGGACACTGTAGAACGGCCACGGGTGCCGCCGCGCCGAGCGGCGCTTTGGCTGCTTACATGTTGCTTATTTCTGGAGAGGAAAAACAGGGACGCTTCCTTATGCCCCTGTTCTATATGGAGGCTGGGCCCGGAATCGAACCGAGGTTCGCGGATTTGCAGTCCGCTGCATAGCCACTCTGCCACCCAGCCATAACGGCGCCGGCCGGCTATATAGCATATAGCCGCCTGCCGAGGGTAAAAAATAGGGAAAGGCCCTAACCCTTCCCAGCGTATGGAGCGGGAAACGAGACTCGAACTCGCGACCCCAACCTTGGCAAGGTTGTGCTCTACCACCTGAGCTATTCCCGCGTGGGATGCGTATTGTAAGCCGGGCCGCCCCCCTGTCAAGCAAGGTTCCGGCGTGAATTTGACTCAGGAATCCCGCAGGGACGGCCAGGCGGCCCGCAGATAGGCCATCATGGACCACAAGGTCAGACCGGCGGCCAGATAAAGCAGGCCCTCCCCCAGTTGCGGGATGGGGATTCCCCACAGAGGCGCCCGATACAGCATCATGCCGATGGCGACGAGCTGGAACACCGTCTTGACCTTGCCCAGGTAGGAAACCGCCACGCGGGAGCGCTTGCCCACCTCGGCCATCCATTCCCGCAGGGCCGATACCGTGATTTCGCGGCCAATAATGATCACCACCACCACGGCGAAAACCCGCTGATCCCAGACCATGCGCTGCACAGCCGGGTCCGCGGCCAGCACCACCAGCGCCACGGCCACGATCAGCTTGTCTGCCACCGGGTCGAGAAAGGCGCCCATGGGCGACTCCTGATCAAGCTTCCGCGCCAGGTAGCCATCCAGCAGATCAGTCAGGGCAGCGAGGGTGAAGACCGCGGTCGTCGCCGCGGGCGCCCAGGGGTACTTCAGGTAGTACAGGAGGATCAGCAGCGGGATCAGCGCAAGGCGAAGGAGGGTCAGCAGATTCGGAAGATTGGGCATCTCGCTCAGCGATCCTCGCCGTGAAAGGCGTCGTAGATTCGTTGCGCGAGCTCCGGGCTCACGCCGGGGACGGCGGCCAGGTCTTCAATTCCGGCGCGTCCCACACCTTGCATGCCGCCAAAGTGCTTCAACAGGGCCTGACGCCGCTTCTCGCCGACGCCGGCCACGGATTCCAGGCGCGATCGGGTGCGGGCCTTGCCGCGTCGCTGTCGGTGACCCGTGATCGCAAAGCGGTGTGCCTCGTCGCGGATTTGCTGGATCAGGTGCAGGGCCGGAGCATCCGCGGGCAGTATAGTGGGGCTGCCACTGGCGGACAAGAAAAGGCGCTCCATGCCCGGTTTGCGTTCGCGTCCCTTGGCCACCCCGACCAGTGTCAGCCCTCCGATCTGCAATTCGCGCATGACCTCTTCCGCCCGCGCAAGCTGCCCCTTCCCGCCATCGATCAGTATTACGTCAGGCCACGTGCCGTCGCCCTCTTTCATCTTGCGATAGCGGCGGGTAAGCACCTGCTCCATGGCACCGTAGTCGTCCCCGGGCTCGACGCCCTCAATGTTATAGCGTCGATAATCGCTTTTCAGTGGCCCGTCCTGGTTGAACACGACGCACGATGCCACGGTCGCTTCGCCTAGTGTGTGACTGATATCGAAACATTCGACACGCTCCGGGATCGCATCCAGCCCCAGGGCGTCCTGCAGATCCTGGAAGCGTTGGCGCAGGCTCGCACGGCTGACTACGTACTGGCGCAGGGCAGTGTGTGCGTTCAGCATCGCCATCTTGATCCAGCGGCGCGGCGCCCCGCGCGTGGGCAGTACGATGCGGATTCTGCGCCCTTCCCGCTGCCCCAGGGCCATTTCCAGCATTTCATATTCGGGGTCGCCGTGGCTGACGTAGATCTCTGCCGGGACCGGGTTGGCGGCATAGTGTTGCGACAGGAACGCCGCCAGAACCTCCCCGGCTTCCTGGTGACTGGACACCCGGGGGAAATACTGTCGGCTGCCAAGTTGTCGGCCATCGCGGACCATGGACAGGTGTACGCAGGCGGCGCCATGGTCCACCTCTGCCGCCACGACATCCAGGTCGCCCCCTTCCGCACTTACGTACTGCTTTTCCTGGATACGCTTCAGCGCGGCGATATGGTCCCGGATTCGTGCTGCCTGCTCATATTCCAGGTGCCCGGCCGCGCGTTCCATATCGACCACAAGTTCTTCGATCAAGGCCTGGCTTCGGCCCTCAAGGAACATCTCCGTACGTCGCACATCCCGGGCATAGTCTTCCGCGCTGACCAGCCCCACGCATGGGGCCCGGCATCGCTGAATCTGGTACTGAAGACAGGGACGGGAACGCTGTGAAAAGAAGCTGTCCTGGCACTGTCGAACCCCAAAGGTCTTTTGTAGAAGCGACAGACTTTCGCGCACCGATGACGCCGAGGGGTAGGGACCGAAATAGCGCCCTGCCCTGCGTTTTGGACCCCGATGGAAATCAAGGCGCGGATATTCGTCTTCAGTGGAAAGGTAGATATATGGATAACTCTTGTCGTCGCGAAGCATCACATTGAATCGCGGCTTCTGGTGCTTGATCAGGTCATTTTCCAGAAGCAGGGCTTCACTCTCGGTGTGAGTTACCGTTGTTTCGATACGCTGAATCTGCCGGACCATGGCCGCGGTCTTGAGCGACTGGCCCGTGTTCCGGAAATAGCTTCCAACCCGCGCCCGCAGATCGTGCGCCTTGCCGATGTAGAGGACCTCATCGTCGGCGCCCATCATGCGATACACCCCCGGCGATCGCGGCAGACTCGCGACGAAGGTCTTCGGGTCAAAAGAGGCTTCGCTCATGATTGCTGCAACCGTCTCCGGGCTTCGCGAAACACCGAGGCAAACATATCCGGAGTCAGGCGTCGCGTCTGCGTGTTGTAACGGCTGCAATGGTAGGAATCCAGGAGCAGCATTCCGTCCGCAAGGCGATGGCAGGCCCCATGGCCAAACGGAAACGCCGACTGTCGTTGGTTTTGCGCCCGAAGAACCGCCCTGTGAGCAATCGTTCCAAGGGCGATCACCACGCCCCCTTCCGGCAGTTGCTGCAGCTCCTGGGCGAGAAAGTCGTTGCAGAGGTTGACCTCGTCGGTCGACGGTTTGTTTTGCGGCGGCAGGCAGCGCACCGCGTTGGTGATGCGGCAATCCCGCAGTTCCAGTCCATCGTCCGCAGCGACGGACTTGGGCCGGTTGGCATATCCGAAACGGTGCAGGGTTTCATACAGCAGAATTCCGGCAAAGTCCCCCGTGAACGGGCGGCCGCTGGCGTTGGCTCCGTGCATACCCGGCGCCAGACCCACGATCAGCAGTCTCGCCTCCGGGTCTCCGAAACTGGGTACCGGGCGTGCATGGTAGGCCGGGAATTCGGTGCGCACGCCGGCAAGGTGTGCGGCCAGTCGTGGACAACGATCGCAGTCGAGAGAAAACGTTTGCATCGGGATGTTGGCTGGTTTCATGCGGGCTTGGCTAGCAGCGGGTTGATCCTAGCCTACCATCCGTTTGCCGGATCTAACGAACCGCGCTGCAAGCCGCAGAATAAATAGAATCGGGTTTAATAAGATACGGTAACTCATTGTACACAATATCGTTTCTTCTTTCCTGTTCTGGACTCCAGGGGACCTTTCCCCGGCCTCGCGGCCTCTGCCGCCTTTGCAATCCCGTCCCCCCTGTCTAGAATGCGCGTCGTTTTCACCAATACCCGGGTATATGGCATGAAGATTTCGGCCTTCGACGTACGCGTCGGCAATCTGATCGAATACAGCGGCGGGCTCTACCGCGTACTCAAGAAGCAACACGTCAAGCCCGGCAAGGGTGGCGCCTTCGTCCAGCTCGAGATGAAGGAAATTTCCACTGGCACCAAGTTGAATGAGCGCTTCCGTTCCGAGGATAAAGTGGAAAAGGCCCATGTCGAGGTGCGGGAGATGCAATACCTTTATTCCGACGGTGACAGTTATATCTTCATGGACAACGCGAGCTATGAACAGGTGCCGATCCCGATGGAAGATCTCGAGGAGCAGGCAAAGTATCTGTTGCCGAATACCCAGGTACAGGTGGCCTTCCACAACGAGGTGCCCATAGGCCTGGACCTTCCGGCCACGGTGGTGCTGGAAGTCAGCGAGACCGACGCGGCGATCAAGGGTCAGACTGCCGCCGGTGGCGGAAAGCCGGCGACCCTCGAAACCGGGCTTGTGGTGACGGTCCCCACCTTCATCGGCGTGG
>JARRJV010000059.1 GCA_037388825.1 Acidiferrobacteraceae bacterium
ACAGGCGCACTTCGGAACGTGCCAGGAAGGCCGCATAGTTGCTGTAGCTGCGGAAGTGCGCAAGATTTTCCGCTTCCGGCGTGTCCGGATCATCACGGGTCGCGATCACTGCGGGTGAGGCCATGACCGCGAGCTTCGGGTCCGGCGCCGATCCGTCATAGGAAAGCCGGATGCGGGTCTTGTCCAGGGCGACGTCAGTACAACGTTGCACGTCGGCGCTGTCCGGCAGGGTATCGTCGAGACGCTTGCCGTCTACCGTAACGCGCAGCGGTGCCAGGCTGTACGGATTCACCGGTGAGGTGTCGCGCGTCGTGTGCACGACCTCCACTTCCTCGTTAGAACGGGGCGCCGGAACATCGAACCAGATCTGGGCGACAACCTTGCCCTGTGGCGAAGTGGTCAGATCGCTCTGATCCGCGGCCTCGTCCGGCGCGTAGCCTCCGCCCTCGGTCTGCACCATGGAATCGGGCAGGTTCAGGGCCTCCTGAATCTTCTTGCGCACACGTTGCGCCCGATCCTCGCTCAGCTTCCAGGCATCGCCATAGACCTGCGCCGCGCGCCGGCTGAGGGAAGTCGGGGCGAGATAACCGACGAAGCGCAGGTGCAGGTTCGGTTTGTCCTGCAGACGATCCAGCAATCCCTTGAGCTGGGTCAGGTAGGCATCGCCGATCTCCGGTTTGCCGTCGCGGTAGGGAATCGCCGGCAACGGATCCTGGTCGCCCGGGCGATAGACTTGTGCAACCATCTCCCGGCCGTCGTCCCCCGCCGGGCAGGCCTGCATGTCGCTGACCGAGATCACGCCGGCCGGTGCGTCATACCACAGGTCCACTTCCACGCGGCGGTTGCGTTCTCTTCCGGCGACGTTATTCGCATTCTCCAGCGGCCGGCCAGCGCCGCCAACCTCGCCGACCACCTGGTGATCGGCGCCGTACAGGGCCTGCGCCTTCTGTCCGATCGGCAGGTCGTCCGTGTAGGCCGTGATGCGAAGCTGTGCATCGGGCTTGTCACGATAGCGCGCGAATACGTCGCGGATGGCATCCAGGGTCGAACGGGAAACCTTGCCCTCCTCCGCTTCCAGCTGAATGGGCGGGACCACGTTGCGCAGTTCCACTTTGCGCGTTCCCGGCAGTTTGCGCACGAGGATACAGGCGGGCTCGGTGCGGCATACGCGCACGCGGCGCACCCCGGGCGGCGGCACCGCCAGCGGTTCGGGGATAAGTCCCTTCGACTGCACCGTGTCTACCCAGACCTGCACCTCGACCCGACGATTGAGCGCCCGTATTTCCGGTGTATCTCCGGTCTCCAGGGGATCGGAATCGCCTTTCCCTTCCACCGTAATCGCCGGCTCCGGAAGATCCAGGCGGCTGCGGAAGAAATCCGCCGCTGCCTGGGCGCGCGCGCGGGACAGGCCGACCCGGTCGCCGTAGCGGGTGCGCTGTACCGGCGTCAGTGGCGCACTGTCGGTGTATCCGGTGAAGCGCATGCGCAATCGCTTGTCCTTGCCCAGGCGCTCCAACACATCGCGTACCTGCTGCAGGGCCGAGGACGGAACCGCAGGCGCACCGTCCTGATCATGGATCAGTGGCACCAGGTCCTTCATCTCGGTGGACGACACGTCCTCCACCTGGCGATTCGACAACACGATGCGGTCATCCGCCTGCACCGCCATGCGGTCCGGGTCCAGGGTCCACAGGACAAAATGCACGTCCGGCAACTGGTGTTCGGTGTTGGCCTGGGTCGGGCTATGCACCACCGCCGGCTCGCCGAACAGGCGCTGCATAAACGAACGGTGCGGCGCTTCGTCCGCCGCCGCACTCATCGGCAGGCTCACCGCAAGACCGAGGACCATCAGGCGACGCAAGGCGGCCATCATGATCCACCTCCGGCCCGGCCCCGACGCCAGAACAACTCGGTTTCGATCGAGAGCGTGTACGGCGCACCGGCGGACTTCCAGCGCTTCTCAATGATGGCGGACAGTGCCTTGATGCGTGCCCTTGCCAGGGCCGCAGTCTCCGTGTCGCCGAGGTAGGCGATACGCAGTACCGACGGCCTCTTGCGTAGCTGCTCAAGCACCGTATCCAGCGATGCCTTCCATTCCGGCCGCAGTTGCGTACGCACCGGGACGAAGGCAGCGTCGCTGATATCCAGGCGCACGACGTGATGAATCGTGGCACCGAAGTTGATCTTCACCATCTTGCCGCGGGTCGCCCGCACCACGCGCGGGTTCTCGCTGGTAATGCGGTAGCCGGTGGGCAGACTGCGCGGATCCAGCTTGACTACAAGGTTGGACCCACGATCCGGATTCGGCACCGCGGCACAGCTCACATGGAAGCGGCCATGGGCATCGGTGGTGATCAGCAGACCATTCACCGTGGTCACGCGGGCCCCGGCGATCCCGGGCTCACCCGGATCCGGGTAGCCGTTGTGGTTCCGGTCATCGTAGACCTTGCCAATGACATCGGTGCAATCGAAGGTCGGATCCGGAATCACGCGCACCGTCGCGCTGGCGATGCCCGAGATGTTGGGCCCAAGTATGGTGTTGTCCACCTGGGCCTGGTTGACGTATTTGCCGTCGCCAACACCGGAACCGATGATCAGGATCAGCTTGACCACCGTCGGCGAGCCCGGAGTCAGGGTCAGTCCACTCCAGGTGAGCTGGCGCCCAACAATGACCGGCGCGGTATTGACGCCGTTGATGCTGGCCGAGCCCGACACGTACTTGAAGCCCGGCGGAATCGTGTCGACGATGCTGTTGCTCGTCAGTACACCACCCAGGTTGTTGTTCACGGTGATGGTGTACGGCACCAGATCGCCGCGATGGACATTGGTCAGCGGCGTGGTCTTGGTGATGGTGACGCCCGTACCGGTAATCACCGGGTCCAGCGGAATGTGGTTGTTGAACATCTGGCTCGCGCCCGGGGTCGGCGTGCCCAGAATCAGGGACAGGTAGTACGGCGTACCCGGGGAAGACGGGGCCGGAGCGAATTCCGAGGTCTGGGCCTCACAGTAGCCGGCCGGCGCGCCGGCGGCGTTCGGGGTACAGATCGGTACCGAGAACGGTCCCGGGGTCGGCGGAATGATGGCCGACGGCGTACCGGAGTACCCCGCGCCCGGCGGCGCTACCTGAATCTCGTAGGTTCCGCCCGCCGGACAGGAGGCCGGCACCGAGAAGTTCAGATCGAACTTGTAGTAGCCGCTGGCGAGCGTGACCTGGTTTTGTTGTGCGGCGTCGTCGAAGCAGTTCGGATCCACCGCCAGGCCGGTACCCGAATTAATCAGCGTCAGGGTCGCCCCTGCCACGGGGATGCGGGATACGGAATCGTAAACCACGCCATCCGGATCGATGGGCAGATTCAGGTTCTGCAGGTTCGCGCCCGAGCCGGCGATGATGCTGGAAATCCGTTGTGGACCATTGGTAAATACCGAATCGGCCAGGCCGAGGGACGCGGTGGTGGCCACGGCGCCCGGGGCACGGAACCGCAGCTCATACTGGTCGCCAGAAACGTCGTTCGGCGCGAGGCCATTGATGGCGTAATCGCCATTGCCATCGGTGGTCACGGTATCCAGCAAGGAACCGTTGCGGTAGATATCCACGGACCAGTTCTGCAGGCGCAGTTCGCTCGCGTCGGTGGCGTTGTTGAAATTGGCGTCGTGCCACACCCGTCCATTGAGATTGGCTACGCCGGGTGTGCCGCCCACGTCCACAGATGCACTGGCGATTTGCGCGCCGGAGTTCCAGGAAACCTGGGCGGTGTTGCTGATGGTGGTTCCAATCGCTACCGCGGCGCCGATCTGAACGCGGAAACGGACGGTCGCCGTGCCACCCACGGAAATGGTTCCGTTCCCCGCACTGGGCAGCGGCGGCGTCAGGTCGCTGCTGCTGACCGGAATTCCCGCAACGAGCGGCGACACCCCGCCGTCGGGCTGGCCCACCGGCAATGTATTTTCGAATGTGCTGTTGGCGACGTAGGTGCTATTCGCCGGTATCGGGTCCGTGAGCACGACATTGGTCGCATCCACCGTTCCGATATTGGTGATGGTAATGGTGTACTCCAGCTCGCCGCCGGCCTGGGCGACACCACCACCGACCACGGCCACGGATTTGGTCATGGACAGTTGTTGCGCGTTACCCACCACTACCTGGGTCGGCTGGTCGCCATTGCTGTCATCGCCATCGGCATCGGTGGGTTCCGGGGCCTGCTCGTTGCTGGTGACCGTACCCTGGTTGCTGATGACGGTTCCCGCGGTCACCCCGGTATTGACGGTCACCTCGAATACGATCGTCGCGGTTTCACCCACGGCCAGCGTCCCGCCGGTACCCAGCTGCAGGCCGCCTTCGATGGCACTGACGCCCGGTGATGGATCGACCACCGGCGCACCATTCAAAGTCGTGGTATTGGGTGTGTAGGTTGTGCCCGTTGGAATGGCGTCGGTGAACACAACGTTGGTCGCCGCTGTCGCACCGCTGTTGGTGACGGTAATGGTGTAGCGCAGGGTATCGCCCTGGTCGACCTGCCCCGGGGTGCTGCCACCATTGTCGATGACCTGCACGGTCTTGGTGGAATCAATTAGCGGCAGATTGCCGACGATGTCGCGGGTGGGATCGTCGGCCGTCGGCGTGGCCGGATCATCCGACGGCTGTTCCGTCAGGGTAGCGCCGCTGGCGCTGCTTCCGTTTACGAAGCCCTGGTTGGAGATCACCGTGCCGTTTACCACGCCGGTGTTGATCGTGACATCGAAGGTGATGGTGGCAACATTGCCGGCCGCCGGATCCGCGTCGGCGCGCATGTAGCCCGGCGTGGTGTCTTCCGGCGGCGGTGCGTGAATGAGCATGCCGCCTTCGATGGCACTGACCCCGGCCGAGGGATCGACCACGGCGTTGCCGTTCAGCGTGGTACTGTTGGGGACGTAGGTGGTATTGGCCGGAATCGCGTCGCGCAAGCTGACGTTCGTCGCATCCTCGGAACCGATATTCTTCACCGTGATCGTGTAGCGCAGGGTATCACCCGACACGAGCACCGCCGGGTCTCCCGTTAGATCCTGGGATGTCTTCTCCACCCGCAGCTGCGGCGCGGAGCCGATTACGGTCTGCGTCGGGTCCTCGTCACCCAGAACCACCGGGTTGTCCGGGCCATTGACATTGGGGTCGTCGCTGTTGAGCGCGGTGTAGTTCGGTATATGGATCTGCGCCTGATTCAGCACCACCGTGCCATTGGGTATCGACGAGGCCAGGGTAATATCGAAATCGATCGTGAGGGTGTCGTACGTCCCGCCGTTGGGATCGAAGGTGATATTGCGTACATCCACCAGGCCCGTTCCCAGGGTCCCGCCGGTGGCGCTGGAGTTGCTGGCGTCGAAGCCCGGTGCCCCGACGACGACCGGAGCCGTCATGGTTCCCGCGGCGAACCAAGGCGTCCCGCTGGTGTTCAGGCGCTCGAGATCGTCGGTCAGCGCGACATTGCTCAAGGGCACCGAACTCAGGTTGTGCGCGGTGATGTGGTAGTGCAGCGTATCGCCCGGCGAGGCGGTGGCACCGGAACCGCCCGTCGTCACATTGGTCACCGTCTTGCGGAACTCCAGCACCGGGACGTCAACCGTGAACGGCAGCGCGTCCTGCCAGTCGAGAGTGCCGGGGGTACCGTCGGTGATGGGACGGGTGTACGTGCGAATCTCGCCCGTAGCGCCTGCGCCGGCCGTATCCAGGCTGAACCACTGGGTCGCGCCGGCAATGTTGATCAGGTTCTCACCCTGGGTGTTGTCGTTGTCCGGCACCGCATCGTACGTAAGGATTAGCCGATTGCCCGGTTCGATGGCGGCGGCGGCCGACTGCATGGTGTAGGTGAGCGTACAGGTCGAGGGCCCGGCGTAGGCGGTCACGAAGTCCGTGCCTTCCGTAAGCGTTCGAAGGGGTGTCGTGCCCGTTGGTGGATAGACGGCCGCGGTGATATTGGTCGGCGCCGTATCACACATGCCCCCGGGCGTGGGATTGGGCAACTGATCCACAACGGTCATGTCCCAGGCGGTGCTGGCGTTTCCTGTGTCCACGTTCTGCACCGTCAGGGTATACGTGGACGGAACACCGAACTGCGCCGTCGCCGGTCCACTCTTCTGCAACGTGACCTGTTCCGGCTCGACGATCTTCATATCCGGCGTGGTCGCTCCACCTCCCGCCTGTTGCGTACCCGCGTCGTTGTCGATCTGGTTATAGAGATAGGTCGCGGTGTTGTTGAACAGGAGCCCGGCGACATTCGTTGTTGTGTTGTTCATCACCAGCACCCGGACGGCGAGCGCAATCTGTTCACCGGCCGGGATGTCGATGCCGTTGGTGTTGTCCTCGATACGCAGATTCGTGAGACTGCCGCTGGTATTCACCGGCGTCCAGGTGCCTGGCCCCGCGACGCGCGTCACGCTCACAAAATTCAGGTCCGCCGCGGATGCACCCAGGTCGTCCAGTACGACGACGTCGTGCAGGGCCACCGGCACCGGTGTCGCCGGAACCTTGATGGTGTAAGTGAACTCCTGGCCGATGGTTACGTTCGGATTGGCCGGATTGGTCTTCGACAAGGGGTTGGGCGCGGCACTGGTCAGGGTGACGGAATCGGTGTTGCTGGGTCCGTAAATCTCGCGCACGCCGTCAACCCCGCCATCACTGGGCACGGCATTGTTATCGAAGGAGTAGTAGTACTGCACCTGGGCCTGGTTGGTCATGACCAGACCCGCGCCCAGATCCGGGTCGGCCTGTACCTGGTAGGTCAGCGTCAGGTTTCCGCCGGCGGGAATGGTGTAGGCACTGGCGGTCCCGGTGTCAAAATTCCAGTCGGCAATACCGGTTGCCGGATCGTAACTGGGCGCAAGATTCGGCAGGGTCGTAGTCGTCGTCCCGTCACTAACCGTAATGCTCAGGGTGGTAACGGTTGCAGCACCGTTGCGCAGGCCCACCGGGATCACATCACGGAATTCCGTGTCGTAGGCCGGCGCGGTTCCGTTGTTGGAGATCACGACCGTGTAGTCTATGAGCTCGTTGGCATCGATAATGGTATCGCCACCGGCGGGGACCGCGGTCTTGGCCACGCTCAGATTCGGTTGCAGGACCTCGCTGGTGGCACTGGCAATCTGCGTAGGCGCGCCGCCCGCAGTCGGTGTCCAGGCGAAGGTCGCCGTATTGGTCAGCGTAATGTTGTTGACGTGTGGCAGAACCGCGTTCAGCACCCGCGCGCGATAGACGATGACGAAATCGTTGTTGGCGGGAATGTTGTCCCCCGCATTGACAATCGTCCCGATATTCCAGGTAACCGTGGTCGGGCCAGTGGTGGCGTTTCCGGTGACCGTCGGCGGCGAGACCGGAGAATAGGTGAAGGGCGTTTGCGAGGTATAGGGCGCCGTGGTATCCCCGTTGATGCTGGCGACCCCTTCGAATTGCAGGCCCTGAGGCAGAACGTCCGTTATGGTTACACCCGGCGTGGTTCCTTCGGGCAGGGTCAGGCGGAGCGAGTAGCGAACGATGTCACCGATACGCACATTGGTACCGGGACCTGTGGGCTCATAGGTATCGCTCGCGTGGACCTTGGTGAAGACCGTGGACGCCATGGTTACGCTGGCGGTCGCGGTAGTTTCATAGTCGTTTACCGGGTCGCCGGCATTGGGAATGACACCATTGCGCAGGCCCATGTCGCTGCCATCGGGTCCGATCTGCCCGGTACTGTTTAACGCCGTCCCCTGCCCCGGCAGCGAATCCCAGGCCCCCTGAATCGTATTGCTCAGGACCTCGTCCGGCTCCGCGGTATCGTCAACGCGAACCTGGAAGGTGAAGCTGATACTTCCACCTACCGGAATCGCGGTTCCCGCTGGCCATCGGAAGATGGGCTGGTTCGGTCCCAGCGTCGTCGTGTCGACCGTGGTCGGTGGATCGGCGCCGCTGACGTTGTTGATGAACGTCATCTTGGTGCCGACCAGGTTGTCCATAACCCGCAGGTTGTAGGCCGCGGCGGTGCCGGAATTCGTTGCCGTAACCGTGACGGTCAACGCGTCACCGGCATCGGCGGTTGCGGCGTTGAAGGCCTTGGTCAGAGTGATGCGCGGCTCGCGCACCCGCACATCGGCATTGCCGTAGGAAAGCGTGATTGTATTGCCCGAATCGTCGACGTAGGTTGCAGTAGCGTTGGTGTAGGTACCGCCGTTACGAATCAGCATCCCGTCATTGGTGACAGCGGTGTTCTCGATTCGGGCAATGAAAGAGACAGGGAAGGTGAAACGCCCCCCGCTCCACTTGGTCAGCTCCTGGTCTCCGAAATCCCATTCCACGTAGTCGTTGGTTCCGGTGCTGGTACAGGTGGGCTTGATCACTCCGCCAGGGCTGAACCCCGCGGCGCGATAGGGGGCGCGGTTCAGATCGACATCCGGCGCCTCGGCGCATCGTATGCCCGCGGGCAATTCGTCGCGGACGACGAAATTGCGCAAATGGGATATCGGGATCTCGGTCGTCAACTGGTAGCGGATCTCTTCGCCGATGGATACCGACTGGGGCGAGGTGCCACTGAAGGGCGTATTGGATACCTCGATTACGGACTTGGGCTGGGTCAGCACCGGCAGGATCTGGATGGTCGCCGATACCGGACTGGTGGTGTACACGCGCGCGCCGTCCGCCTGGCCGTTGCTGCCGGGTGCCACGGAGTAAAGACCCTGGCTTCCCGACGGCCCCGGCAGGGTGTCGTAGGTCGCTACTACGGAATTGACCAGGGTCTGAAGGGGGGCGACCGAGTCGTCCGGATCGACGCGATAGTATAGGGTGACCGTTTGTCCCGGATTGATCTGCTCCAGGGCCGTACTGTTTGTGTACGAAAAGGTAACCGTCGCCGGAGTGCCGTTGTTCACCGTATTGTCGCCAATCGTGCCCTCGCCGTTCGCATCACCCCCGTCCGTGGCCGAGTCGCCATCGTTGTTCAGCCCGTCGGTACCCAGGGGCACCACATACATCTGATCGCTCGGATCCAGGGTGTCGGTGACGGTTACGTCAAAGGCCGGGGCCCGCTGCACGCCGCCACTGCTCAACTCGTTGGTTAGCTGGATGCGGTAGATATACGAGTCGTTGGTATCACCGTCATTGGCCAGGGTGGTCCAGTTGCTGCACGACGGACCGACGCCGTACAGGGTTTCGTTACAGACCTCCTTTACGACCTGGATGTTGGGCTCGGTGACCGTATTGTCCGCGCGTCGCACCGCAATATCCGGATAGCCAGGAACACCGGCATTCTGGTCCACGGTGATGGTGGTGGTGGTTCCGCCGGAATCGAAAAGCGCATCGAAACTCGCCACGGCGATATTGGTGCTGAGCGCCGCATGCTGGTTGGGTAGCGCCGAGGCATTCAGCGCATCGTTCATCAGCCTTGTTCCAACATTGGCCGTAAACCACTCGCCCCTGCGCGTGATCGGGCTCCCCGTCGGATTGAACGACCAACTCACGTCTCCGTATCCCAGCGTCGGCGGCGCGGCGATCGTCGGTGTTGTGATCTGGGACGGCGGCGTGTTGGTGGTGGAGGCTGAATAATCCTGGCCCAGGTATCCCTGCCCGGTCGGCATCTGGTCGGTGATAGTAATGTTCTCCACCGCGATCAGGGTGTAGCCCGGGGTCTGGAAGCCGAACCAGCCGCCGGACTCGATATGAAACTTGCACTCCTCGCCGATGATGACGTTGTTGTTGGACAGGGGCGGCGGATTGTCCTCGCTGCAATTGACTGGAAGAGCCTTGGTCAGATTGAAACCCAGGGCCTTGGACCGGATCCCGTCCAGGGAATAGTTGTTGACCGTGCTGCCGATGGAATCGCTGGGCGTCGGGTACACCAGGGGCGTTCCATCGGACAGGCGAATCTCGCCGATCACATCGGCGCGCAGGGTCAGGTCGTCGTTGGCCGCGGCTGCGTTCTTGGTGACGGTGAACAGAAGGTTCTGTGTCGCACCCGCGCCGATGGTGCCCAAGCCCGGATTGGCGTCGGTACATTCGAACACCGTCGCCGTGGGCGGAATTCCCGCCGGGATGGGCCACACCGGCCGCGGCGGCGGGTTTGATGTCAACGAGCACCCCGTGGGCCAGGACTCCACCGTCATCTCCTCGCCGAAGGATACATAGGTATAGTAATTTGCCGCCCCGTCGCCGCCGTTGTTCGTCAGCTGGACCGTAATCGGCACCGGGTACGCCGGGTCATCGGTAATGATGTACAGCGGCGCGTTGAAGTTGACGTCCAGGTCCTCCGGATTCGGCGTAACCGGATCGACAATGGAAGGCAGGGTGGTCGCTGTGCCGGAACAGAAATCCGTATAAGTCAGATCGACCGTGTTCGTACTCGCGGGAACCAGGTTCGGATCCGTA
>JARRJV010000060.1:0-13648 GCA_037388825.1 Acidiferrobacteraceae bacterium
GCGCCCCTGGGGTGCTTAGCTCAGCTGGTAGAGCGTCGCCCTTACAAGGCGAATGTCGGGGGTTCAAGTCCCTCAGCACCCACCATCGCGTTCGATGCGGGTCATCATTCGGAGCGGTAGTTCAGTTGGTTAGAATACCGGCCTGTCACGCCGGGGGTCGCGGGTTCGAGTCCCGTCCGCTCCGCCATCTCCATGCCCGGCGAGGATCTCCTCGCCGCTCAAATTTTTCCACTCCCTTGTCGCTGACAGTCCCTCTCCGGTAGAGTACGCGCGATGCTGAGCACCATCCGGGAAAAAATCCAGGGAATCTTCGCCACGGTCATCATTGCGATGATCGTGATCCCGTTTGCGCTGTGGGGCGTGAACCAGTACTTCGAGGGAGATTCCAAGGTCACCGTCGCCGAGGTCAACGGCACGGAGATCAGTCACGACGACCTGCAGCGCCAACTTGATCGCTATCGCGGCCGCGTGAATCCAAAGATGCTTGAGACGCCATTCTTCAAGCAGCAGATCCTTCATCAGATGATCCAGCGCATCCTGCTGCAGCAGGCGGTCCAGAATGGCGGCTATGGTGTCAGCCGGGAGCAACTGGGTGCCCTGATTCGCGCGATGCCGGAGTTTCAGGTAGATGGCACCTTCAACTCCGCGCGCTATGAGGATCTGTTGCGTCGCAGCGGTCAGACCTACCAGGGCTTCGAAGACAGTATGCGCCATCAGAAGATGCTGGATCAGCTCATCAGCGGCCTCAAGGGCAGCGGTTTTGTCACCAAACAGGATGAAGACCGTGTACTGGCGCTGGCACAGCAGCGACGCCGAATTGCCGTGGTCACGGTTTCCGTGGATCAGCTGGAAAACGGTATCAAGGTCTCGGAAAAGGATCTGGAGGACTACTATCAGGCACACCAGGACCAGTATCGGGTGCCGGAGCAGGTGCGCATTGCCTACATCGAGTTGAGCGCGAAATCCGTCGCCGCGACCATCAAGCCTACGGAGGCCGATCTCAAGGCGACCTACGAAAGCGAAAAGAGCCGGTTCATGACGCCGCCGGAGCGTCGCGTCAGCCACATCCTGATTCCCCTGTCGGACTCGGCATCGCCTGCGGACGTGCAGAAGGCCCTGAAGAAGGCGCAGGACATCGCCAGGCAGGCAAAGGCGGGAGCAAACTTCGCAAGCCTCGCCAGGAAATACTCCGGCGACTCTTCCACGGCTTCGCGGGGCGGTGATCTCGGCACCCTGAGTCCGGGGTTGCTGCCGAAGAATCTCGAGGCGGCCATCGAAACCCTGAAGCAGGGCGGAGTGACGGCACCCATTCGCACCAGGTTTGGCTATCACGTGGCCAAGGTCACGCAGTACAAGGCCGGGAAGCTAAAGAGCTATGCCCAGGTACGCCAACAGCTGATCGCGTTGGTGAAGAAGGAGAAGGGAACCCGTCGTTACTACGACGAGGTGGAGAAGTTCAACAACATTGTCTACGAACAGTCGGACAGTCTGGAGCCGGCGGCCAAGGCCCTCGGCCTGAAGGTCCACACCAGCGACTGGTTCGCGCGCACCGGCGGAAAGGGGATCACGGCCAACCCGAAGGTGACGGGCGCTGCATTCTCCTCGGACGTCCTACTGGACAAGCACAACAGCGATTCACTGGAGATCGGCAAGGATAGTCTGTTGGCATTGCGCGTGGTCGATCACAAGGCGGCTACGGTCAAACCGTTCGCCAGTGTCCGCAAGGAGATCGTGGCGAACCTCAGGAAAGATCGTGCACAGCAGGAAGCGACACGCCTCGGTTCCGAGATCCTGACCAGGGCGCGCAAGAGTGGTTCCCTGGAGCAGGCCGCTCGCGGGGTTGC
Organism: Acidiferrobacteraceae bacterium; assembly: GCA_037388825.1. Classification (NCBI taxonomy): domain Bacteria; kingdom Pseudomonadati; phylum Pseudomonadota; class Gammaproteobacteria; order Acidiferrobacterales; family Acidiferrobacteraceae; species Acidiferrobacteraceae bacterium. The sequence continues at coordinate 1,845 of JARRJV010000060.1, forward strand.
GGCCGCACGCTACCACAAGCCGGTTGTGCTGACTCGCTACGACACCAAGGCGACTGACCCCGCCGTGTTGCAGGCTGCTTTTGCCGCGCCGCGACCCAGGGACAAGAAGGAGAGCCTGGTCAACGCCTCACTGAAGGACAAGGGCTACGCTGTGATTGCTGTCACGGCGGTGATGGATGGCAAGGCCTCGGACCTGGACAAGAAGAAGGCGAAGGAACTGCAGAATGCGCTGCAGGCGCGTCGCGGGGACGACTACTTCAACGACTTCATCAGCGGCCTGCGCAAGCAGGCGAAGATCGAGATTCACGAGAAGGCGCTGTAGTGGCGATGCGGACCCTCAGCAGGGTCCGTGATCTCTCCGCCGGAATTCCCGGTCACTCCTCGGCGGACATATCCGGCAGGGCCGTTATGTTGAAGCCGGCATCGACGTAGGTGATCTCGCCGGTAATACCGGACGCCAGGTCCGAGCACAGGAAGGCGGCCGCGTTTCCCACCTCTTCGATGGTCACGACCCTTCCGAGGGGTGCGGCGCCAGAGAACTGCGACAACATCTTTCGGAATCCACTAATACCCGCAGCGGCCAGGGTCTTGATCGGCCCGGCGGAAATTCCATTCACGCGTATGCCCTCGGGACCCAGGGACTGGGCGAGATAGCGCACGTTGGCTTCCAGGGCCGCCTTGGCCACGCCCATGGTGTTGTAGTTCGGGATAGTCCGCACGGCGCCAATGTAGGTGAGCGTGATCAGCGAGCCGTTTCGGCCCTGCATCATTTTGCGGCCGGCTTTCGCCAGGGCGGCAAAGCTGTAGGCACTGATATCCAGCGTGGTGGCAAAGCCTTCCCGGGTCACGGAATCGATGTACGATCCCTGCAGCTGATCCGCCGGTGCGAAACCGACGGAATGCACGATAATGTCGAGGCCATCCCAGTGCTTGCCGAGCGACTCGAATACCGCTTCGATCTGTTCGTCGCTGGTGACATCGCACGGAAAGACGAGGCTGGAACCGGTTTCCTGGGCGAATTTTTCCACGCGACCCTTCAGTTTTTCACCTTGAAAGGTGTAGGCCAGTTCGGCGCCTTCGCGGTGCATGGCCTGGGCCACACCCCAGGCGATGGAACGGTTGCTGGCGACGCCCACGATGAGCGCGCGCTTGCCTTGCAGAAATCCCATGTATCTCTCCGTCCTGTTCTTCTTGGCCAGGGCAAATTATGCCGCAGGGACGCGGCGAGGCGCTACGGTAACGAATTTTTCGCTTTTCGGAAAGGGGATGCGACAAGGGATTCTTGCTATATTCAGGCGACCGCGGCGCGCGGTCTTGAACCGATTGGCGTCGTGAACCTCCGACAATGCGGGTATCTTGTAAACAACAACCAGGCCAAGACGACCGATGGGGCTGAAGCGTTTCCTGATCTTCGCACCGATCGCACTGATCCTGGTCCTGCTTCAATCCTATTTCTGGGCTCCGACGCGCGAGTCGCAAACCGTCGACAACCCCGCGCGCGGCCGGCAGTACATCGAGGCGTCCATCGGGGACGCCAAGATTCTCAATCCGGTTCTTCTCACCGACGCCTCCAGCTTTGACATCGTGAATCAGGTTTTCGACAGCCTGATCGATACCGACGAAAACCTGCATATGCGGGGGCGTCTGGCGCGTAGCTGGGAGATCAGTGAGACTGCCTACCTGATGGTGAATCCCCGGGCCCGATTGCCCGATGGTGCGCCGGTGAGCGGTCCGCTTCTGCTGCAGCGATTGCGTACCGCGATGCGCGGAGGTTCGCTGGCAGAATTGTCACACCAGGTACTCAAGATGGACCTGCTCCCGGCCTCGCGCCGTACCCGGACGGTGGCGGCGCCCGGAGCCGATGGCAAGCCGCAGGAGTACCGTGTGGCCATGGATGTACCGCCACGGATTCGTTTCCGGTTGCGCGATGTTGATCAGGACTTTTTCAGCAAGCTGCAGCCGGTCATCGGGAAAGGCTATGGCCGTTCCGCCCATCTGGAAAGAAACATCCAGCTAACGCCTGCCAATCCCAAGCTGTTGGCATCGAGTGTGGGGCAATGGTTACCCGTATTCGAGCACAATCCGGAAATTCTTTTCCGCCTGCGTCGTGGTGTGCGCTTCCATGACGGTGTGGAGTTCACCGCACGCGATGTGAAGTTCACCTACGAAGCAATCATGGAACCGAAAAACCTGTCGCCCCTGACGTCGGATTTCGAGCCCATCAAGCAGATGCAGATCATCGACCCGTATACGGTGCGTGTGGTGTACAAGCCCGGAAGGCGCTGGAAAAGGAAATGGATCGGCGAGGTATAACGGGGGATGCGCGCAAGAGTTTCGGTCTGCGCGACAGCGATTTCAATCGTCATCCCGTCGGAACCGGACCGTTCCGATTTGTGTCCTGGAGCAGTGATGAACTGATTCATCTCGTGCGCAATGATGATTACTGGGATGGGCCGCCTGAATACAAAGACTATTTTTACCGCATCATCCCCGATCCAGTGACCCAGGAGGTGGAGTTCCGTACCGGCGCGATCGATGCCTATGCACCGCAGCCTCATCAGGCGGCGCGCTACCGCAAGGACCAGGACTACCAGACATATTCCAGTCTCAGTTTCGGGTACACCTATATTGGTTACAACAACAAGCGGCCATTGTTTCGCGACCCGCGCGTGCGCCGCGCCCTGGGCATGGCCATCGACGTGAAACAGATCATCAAGTACGTCGTGTATGGAGAAGGGCAACGTATTACCGGTCCCTATTCGCCCAATTCCGACTGGAACGACAAGGGCATCAAGCCCTTGCCCTACGACCCCCAAGGCGCGCTGAAAATTCTGAACAGCCTGGGATGGAAACGCAACGCCGACGGATGTTTGGAAAAGGATGGCAAGATCTTTGAGTTCAATCTGGTCACCAACCAGGGCAATACCACGCGTGCCGATATTGCCACGATCGCCCAGAACCAGTGGCGCAAGATCGGCATCAAGTGCAATACCCAGGTATTCGAGTGGGCGGTGTTCATTCAGGACTTCATCAACAAGCAGGATTTCGATGCCGTGATTCTCGGATGGACGGGTGCGGTTCCGCTCAATCCCGATTTGTACCAGATCTGGCATTCCAGTCAGTCGGCTCCGGGCAAGCTGAACTTTGGTGGCTACGACGATCCTCGTGCCGACTAATTGATGGTGGAAATCCGCCGGGAGTACAACCACGATCGCCAGGTGCAGTTGGCCCACCAGCTACACCGCGTGATCGCCGAGGACCAGCCCTATACCTTCCTGTACGCGCCCATGGCTACGATCGCGCTGGACAAGCGCATCGTTCAGGTGAACAAGGATGGGAGCTATTCGAAGCTCAAGCCGACGCGCACAGGCAATGTGTATTACTATTTCAACCGCTGGCGAAAGCTGGCATTTACACCGAAATTCTAGCGGCGGGACTCGGGCGCTATGTGGTCATACCTTCTGCGAAACACGGTACAGCGGCTCATCCTGCTGGTGTTCGTCTCTATCATTGCCCATGCCGTCATTCACCTTGCGCCGGGTCAGCCGAGTGAGGTGGACCCGAGCAATCCGCGTATGAAGGCGCAGGATATCGCCAAGATTCGCGCCGCCTTTCATCTTGATGATCCGCTCTATCTCCAGTATGCCTATTGGGTGCGGGATCTTTTCACGGGCAGGTTGAAAAGCTTCAAGGACAGCCAGCCGGTGCTGCCCAAGATCTGGGAGCGGTTTCTCAACTCCTTGCCCTTGTTTATTACCGCGACGCTGATCGTCTGGACGCTGTCTTTTCCCACGGGTATTCAGGCGGCGGTGCGGCGAGGTTCACTATACGATCGAAGTACCACCGTCATCGCGTACACCCTGATCTCGGTGCCGGGATTCTTCCTGTCGTACCTGATGATCATGTTTGCCGCCAATGTGCTGGACGTCCCCGTCATCGGGATGCGTACCCTGGGAATGGAAAACGCCGGCTGGATGTTTCGCAGTATGGACCGGCTATGGCACCTCGTCATCCCTTCGCTCATGTCAGCTCTGACCGGGATCGCCGTGCTGTCACGCTATGTGCGCTCGCAGATGCTGGAGGTCATTGGTCAGGACTATGTGCGTACTGCCCGTGCCAAGGGGCTGGACGGGGATACCGTTATCTATCGCCATGCGTTGCGCAATGCCTTGCTGCCCTTCGTAACGATGTTCGGGTTCCTCCTGCCGGGACTGATTGGTGGTTCGGTGATCTTCGAGCAGATCTTTGCCTGGCCAGGAATCGGGCTGCTTGGCTACAACGCGATCCTGAGCCGTGACTTCCCGGTAATCCTCACCCTGAATCTGATCGGCGCGGTGCTCACCCTGGGGGGCACGTTCCTGTCCGACATCCTGTACGCGGTCGTCGATCCGCGTGTGCGCCTGGAGTAGGACATGAGTGAAACCAAGATCATGACCATGGAGACCACGGGCGATGCCTGGCAGGCCCCCGGAGAGACGCCGATACAGGAGTTCTGGCGCTTGCTGCGCCGCGATCGCCTGGCCATGGCCGGGCTCGTTACCCTGATCCTGCTTGCCATTGCGGCGCTTGCGGGAAAACTGTTGACGGAGTGGGTTGTCGTGTTTGATCCGGCCACCGTGCGCCTGGTGGACAAGTTTCGTTCTCCATTCTCGTTGCCATCGCCGCTATTGCCGGCGGCAGATCGGCCCACTCTGGGCCTATATCTTCTGGGGACCGACAACCTGGGGCGTGATGTGTTTGCGCGCATGTTGCAGGGCTCATTCGTCTCGCTGTCCATCGGCTTCGTCGCCGTGGGGATTTCTACCGTTGTCGGCGTGCTGCTGGGGGGTCTGGCCGGATACTACGGTCGCGTGCGTTTGGGCTTCATTACCGTCGATACCCTGATCATGCGCTTTACCGACATCATGCTCACGTTCCCCACCTTTTTTCTCATCCTGACCGTGGTCGCACTGCTGCCGGCCAGCATCTACAACATCATGATCGTGATCGGACTGACCAGCTGGATGGGCACCGCGCGATTTGTGCGCGCTGAGTTTCTGACCCTGCGCGAACTGGATTTCGTCACGGCCGCCCGGGCTATGGGCCTGCGCGACCGGCGCATCATTTTCCGGCATATGGTGCCCAATGCCATTGCCCCGGTGCTGGTGTCGGCCACCATCGCCGTAGCGACGGCCATCCTCACTGAATCGGCCCTGAGCTTCCTCGGATTCGGTGTGCAACCGCCCGATGCGACCTGGGGCAACATCCTGGCGGACGGCAAGGGCTTCATCTTTGACGCCCCGTGGCTGTTCTTCACGCCTGGCATCGCCATCCTCGTCGTGGTGCTCGCATTCAATCTCCTGGGAGAGGGCATGCGCGAGGCCATGAATCCGAAGCTGCGGAGGCGCTAGTCCTTGGCCAGGGATGACATGGCGGGCGCCGCGCAGAGTTCACCTGACACGCCAGTGTTGTCGGTAGAGGGATTGCATGTGTCGTTCTTCACTGAGGCGGGCGAGGCCGCTGCTGTGCAGGACGTCTCCTTTGATTTGGCGCGCGGGGAAACGCTCGCTGTCGTCGGCGAGTCGGGCTGTGGCAAGTCGGTGACGGCGCTTTCGATTCTCGGGCTCATCGACGCGCCCGGGCGTATCACCGCCGGCAGCATTCGGCTGACCGGCGAGGAACTAATCGGTCGCAGTGAAAAGGAACTGCGTGAAGTGCGCGGCAGCCGTATCGGCATGGTGTTTCAGGAGCCCATGACCTCGCTCAATCCGGTGTTCACGATTGGTTTCCAGATCGGTGAAGTGCTGAAGCGCCACCGCGGTATGGACGAGAACCAGGCGCGCGAGGAAAGCGTTCGCCTGCTGCGCCAGGTCGGGATTCCGTCGCCGGAACGAAGGGTGGATCAGTATCCCCACGAGTTGTCCGGCGGCATGAAACAGCGGGCCATGATCGCCATGGCCCTGGCTTGCCATCCGGACCTGTTGATCGCCGACGAACCAACGACGGCTGTGGACGTGACCATACAGGCCCAGATCCTGCAACTGCTGCAGGAACTGCAGAAGGAGATGGGCATGTCGGTGCTGCTCATTACACACAACCTTGGCGTGGTGGCGCACTTCGCACAGCGGGTAGTGGTCATGTATGCGGGCCAGGTGGCCGAGAGCGCCGATGTACAGCAACTCTTCGCCAGGGCAGCGCATCCGTATACCCGCGCCTTGCTGGCGGCCCTGCCGAGACCGGGTCACAAGGGTGAACGACTGGTGTCCATCGAGGGGACCGTCCCCGCCCCGCAACAATACGCCCGCGGCTGTCGTTTCTGTACCCGCTGTCCCGAGGTCATGGAGCGATGCGCGGACGAGATCCCGCCGCGGACCGAGTTGGCCCCGGGCCACACGGCGGCGTGCTGGCGTCTGGTCGGGGAGAAACGATGACCGACAAGGTGGCAGAGGCAGCGCAGGTGCTGGTGTCGGCGGAGGGCTTGAAAAAGTATTTCCCGGTTCGCGGCGGGCTGTTCTCCCGGGTACAGAATTGGGTGAAGGCCGTGGACGGAGTCTCGTTTGAGGTATTCAAGGGCGAGACCCTGGGGCTGGTTGGCGAGTCGGGCTGTGGCAAGACCACCGTCGGGCGCATGCTCCTGCGAATGATCGAACCCACGGAGGGGGAGATTCATTTCGAGGGCAGGGACGTGCTTGCCCTGCCGTCGGGGGAGATGCGCGAACTCCGGCGGCATATGCAGATCGTATTTCAGGACCCGTACAGCTCCCTCAACCCGCGTATGACGGTAGAGGAAATCATTGGCGAAGGGCTGCGTGCCCACGGTCTGGCCGTCGGTCGCGAGTACGAGCGGCGGGTGGGTGAGTTACTGGAACGCGTGGGTCTTTCGGCGAGCTATCGAAGAAGGTATCCGCACGAGTTTTCCGGGGGGCAGCGTCAGCGCATTGGCATTGCCCGTGCCCTGTCCCTGAATCCAAGCTTCATCGTGTGTGACGAGGCGGTGTCCGCCCTGGATGTTTCCATTCAGGCGCAGATCCTGAATCTGTTGAAGGATCTTCAGCAGGAGTTTCAGCTGGCGTACCTGTTTATCACCCACGAACTGAACGTGGTGCAGTACATCGCAGATCGGGTGGCGGTCATGTACCTGGGACAGATCGTGGAGCTCGCCCGGCCCGAGCAGTTGTTTGAGCAGCCCCTGCATCCCTATACCGAGGCCCTGATCGCGGCCAACCCCGTACCCGATCCCGCTGCGGTATACACCGCGCGATTTCTGGAGGGCGATGTTCCCTCACCCATGAACCCGCCGAAGGGATGCCGTTTTCACACCCGGTGCCCAAAGGTTATGGATGTGTGCCGCGTGGAGGAACCGAAGAAGGTCACCTTTGGAGGGGGGCGAGATGTGCGCGTAGTCGCATGCCACCTGCACACCAATGATGCCGGCGCGCACGATGCGTGAATGGAGCCAGGGGATCAGGAAGTGGTAGCGTCCGCCACCGATGGCGGTACGTGCTCCGGGTCTACATAGATCTTCAGCGCCTGTCCCGGGTGGAGTGGCCGGCGGCGGTTCAACCGGTTCCAGCCGGTGATCTGGTAGATGTACACGTCATAGCGCCGGGCAATGGACCACAGGGTGTCTCCCCGCTTCACCGTATGGACAAGTTTGACCGAGCCCTTGGGAATCGGACGACGGCGGGCCACGCGGCGCACCGGTCGTGTGACGTTGCCATAGGCGGCGGTCAGGCGCCGGTTGGAAACGGGGATAATCAGGTTGTGACCGGCGCGGATACGGTTGCTGTGGAGCCGGTTGGCATGTCGAATCGAGCGGACGCTGACACCGTAGTGGCGCGCAATCCCGCTGAGGGTGTCGCCGGAACGGATGCGGTGCCGAACCCAACGTACACGCTTGTTGTCGGGCAACTGCTTGAGCGCCGCCAGCAGCGCATCGCGGCGCTCCGCCGGAACCAGTAGCTGGTGGGGTCCGTCGGGCGCGGTGGCCCAGCGCTTGAATCCGGGATTGATGTCGTACAGATCGCCAATGTTCATGCCCGCGAGCTTGGCGACGATGCCCAGGTCGATCTGCGAACCGATCTCCACCTTGGCGAAATACGGTTCGTTGGGAATGGCGGCCAGGGTCAGACCATACTGCTGTGGATTGGCGATGATGTGGGAGATGGCGATCAGTTTTGGCACGTAGTTGCGTGTTTCCGGTTTCAGGCGGCGCAGGTGCACATAGTCGGTTGGCAGGCCGTGACGCCGGTTGTACTCCTGCGCCCGCAGGACTCGCCGCTCACCCGCATTGTAGGCCGCAAGCGCCAGCTCCCAATCGCCATTGAATTCATTGTGCAGCTTCTGCAGATAGTCCAGCGCGGCCCCTGTCGCGGCGACCACATCGCGCCGCCCGTCGTACCACCAGTTGCGATCCAGCCCGAAGTGCTTGCCGGTGGACGGGATGAACTGCCACAGACCGGCGGCACGGGCATGGGACAGTGCGTGAGGCTTGTACGCGCTCTCAATCGCCGGTAACAGTGCGATCTCCATCGGCATGTTTCGCTTCTCAACCTGGTCGACGATGTAGTACAGGTAGAGGCGGGCGCGTTCCACCAGGCGATTCATGTAAGCGGGATTCGACGCGAACCATTCCTCGTGCCGCTTCACCAGCGGGCTATCCATCGGCTCAAGCTTGTAGCCCGCGCGGATCCGGTCCCACAAGTTCGTAAACTGGGCGGGGTCGGTCTGCGCCTGGACCGTTACGGTGTCATCAGCACCCGCGGGAGTCGGGTTTGCTTCAGCGGAGGGAGAAGGAGCGGCAGTCGTGTCCCCGGGAGTGGCCTTGGGCGTACTGGCGCAGGCGCTGATCAGGGAAAACGCGAGAATGCAGGCAAAAACCTGCAGAAACTTCTTGCTCTTTTTGTCTGCGATCGAAACCACAGGCCGTAATAGTAGGAATATGTCACGAACGCGTCAACTGAATTCATCCGCGAAATCCATCTTTCCATCGGCGTAGAGAGGCAAAGACCGGAGCTCCATCTTCGAGAGCCGTGCCTTCATGCCGCTCGGCCGCATGCTTCACCGCCGGCACGGCGGTTCGCAGGAACGGGTTCACCCGGTGCTCGAGACCGATCGAGGAGGGAAGGGTGCACTTGCCGTCGCGCCGAAGATTGGTGACGGTATCGACATACGCGCGAAGGTCGGCGTTGCCCGGTTCCACGGCCATGGCAAAGCGAAGATTGGCTGCCGTGTACTCATGGGTGCAGTAGACGGATGTCCTCTCATCAAGTGCGGTGAGGCGGTTCAGGGAGTCGTACATCTGTTCTGCCGTGCCCTCGAACAGGCGTCCACAACCGGCAGAGAACAGGGTGTCGCCGCAGAACAGCATGCCGTCGCCAAGGTATGCGATGTGGCCCCGGGTGTGGCCTGGCACTTCCATTACCTTCAGGGTCAGCCCGAGTTCTTCGATCCTCACCGTATCGCCTTCCTTCAATGGATGGGTAAGGGTGGAGATGGATTCCGAAGCCGGCCCATACACCGGGATATCGAATCGTTTGCGCAGGTCCGGGATTCCGCCAATGTGATCGGGATGGTGGTGTGTGCACAGGATCGCCACCGGGACCAGTCCCTCCGCATCCAGGAGTGCAAAAACCGGGTCGGCATCACCGGGATCGACAATGACCGCCGGTCGCGAAGCGGTGGAAGCCGCGCGATCCGGACACAGAACCCAGATGTAGTTGTCCTCGAAGGCGTCGGCGTGTAAAACATTGATCGCCATGATGAACCAAAGTCTGTGCCCGGAAGCGGGGGAGGTCAATGTCCTCCGCGGATGATTTCGCCGCGCTGCGCGCGCGTTTGCATGGCTGGTTCGATCAGCCCCTGGGGCGCTCCCTTTGGGCGGCGGAGGCGGCCCGCCTGCGTCCGACCCTGTCGGCTCTCAGCACCACCGTCGCCATCCAGATCGGCGACATCGGCGGAACCGAACTGCTCGATTCCTGCGGCGCGCCGCTGAAGGTCCTGGTCGAGAATCCGGTTTCGGACTTGAAGAACAGTGTCGTCGCGATGCCCGACGCACTTCCCTTTGATTCGGCCAGCGTTGATCTGGCCCTGCTTCCCCACACGCTGGACTTTGCCGAGGATCCCCATGAGGTCCTGCGCGAGGTGGATCGAATCATTTCGCCGGAAGGTCATATGGTTGTTCTGGGTTTCAATCCCTACAGCCTCTGGGGTCTGCGGCGCCTGTTTCGGCGACGCAGCGCGCCCGTCATACCCTGGAATGCCCACTTCATCAGCCTGTACCGCATCAAGGATTGGCTGAAGCTCCTCAATTTCGAGATCAGTGAGGGCGCGATGGTGTACTATCGCCCGCCGCTGTGCAGCCAGAAGGCGATTGATCGCCTGTATTTGCTCGACGCTATCGGCAATCGCTGGTGGCCCATGGCGGCCGCTGTGTACATGCTTGTTGCGCGCAAGCGGGTCGAAGGCATGACGCCGATTCGGCCACGCTGGCGGCTTCGTGCGGTGCCGGATTCGAGCGTCCCCCAGGCAACGGCATGTGGCCGCGCCGCGGCACGGATGCGTATCGTTGGCTGACGTGGAGGTCTATACGGATGGCGCCTGTCGCGGCAATCCGGGTCCCGGTGGATGGGGCGTGGTCTTGCGTTACGGTGATCATGAGAAAGAGCTCTACGGTGGCGAACCCTCGACCACCAACAACCGCATGGAACTGATGGCGGCCATCCAGGCCCTGGAGGCCCTGAAGCGCCCCTGTGCGGTGTCTCTTACCACGGATTCGGTGTACGTGCGCAATGGGATCACCGAGTGGATTGAGAAATGGAAGCGCAATGGCTGGCGTACTGCCGGTCGCAAACCGGTAAAGAACCAGGAGCTTTGGCAGCGGCTTGATGCGGCGGTGCAAAAGCATGAGGTCCAGTGGCATTGGGTAAAGGGGCACGCGGGCCATCCGGAAAACGAACGGGCCGATCAGCTGGCCAATCGCGGCATCGACGACCTGCGACAGCGTTAGTCCGGCCGACAGGAGGGGGAAACACTTCATGCGACAAATCGTTCTTGATACCGAAACGACGGGCCTGGATCCGGCCCAGGGTCATCGCATTATTGAGATCGGCTGCGTGGAGATGATCAGCCGCCGACTCACCGGCAACAACTATCATCAATACATCAATCCGGATCGTGAGATCGATCAGGGTGCGATCGATGTACACGGCATTACCAATGAGTTTCTTGCCGACAAGCCCGGATTCACCGATGTCGCGACCGACTTTCTCGAGTATGTCGGTGATGCCGAACTGATCATCCACAACGCGCCATTCGATATCGGTTTTCTCGACCATGAGTTGCGCCGTGTCCAGGGAGACGATGCGCACGGGATGAATACGCGCTGCAGCGTGGTCGATACCCTGAAGATGGCGCGCCAGATGCATCCCGGTCAGAAGAACGATCTGGACTCCTTGTGCAGACGCTACTCGGTAGACAATACCCAGCGCGCCCTTCACGGTGCCCTGTTGGACGCCGAGATCCTGGCGGACGTATATCTCGCCATGACCGGGGGCCAAACGGGCCTGTTCGAGGAACGCCGCGGGCCGGGCGCGGATCGGGAAGGAGGGGCCGTGGAGATCCAGCGTCTGCCGCAGTCGCGAGCCCCCATGACCGTCCTGCGGGCCACTGACGCGGAAGCTGCGGCCCACGAGGAATGGCTCGCTGAGCTGGACAAGGCCAGTGCCGATGGCAGCATTTGGCGCCAAATTGGCCTGAAATAGGGCTGGACGGCGGGCTGACAGCGGCTAGGATTAGGGAATCGGCCGGGGCGGTCGGAAGTATTG
>JARRJV010000060.1:13700-29986 GCA_037388825.1 Acidiferrobacteraceae bacterium
CCGGTTTTGGCCTCCCTGGAGCGCCGGACCAGAACATGGAGTAAGTCGATGTCGTGTTCCCACATCCCCACCTGTGCGATGTTTCCGCTGATTTCGGTAAACAGCGCGTTAAAGGTGTGGAAGGCCTTCTATTGCGAGGGCAAGAATACCGAATGCGCGCGCTATCAAATGTCCCTGCAGGGCAAGAGCGTGCCGGCCAATCTGCTGCCCAATGGCAAGACGCTGGAACTGGACAAACTGGTTGCTGGCACCGGCGCCAAGCCGGCCGCGGCGGCAGCGCCGGTCGCTGTGCCCAGTTCGGCCCCGGCCGCGGCCGCGGCCGCGGTCCCGACCCCGGCCCCGGCCCCGGCCAGACCGAAGCTCGAGGCGGTCCCCAAACCCGCAGCCGCGCCTGCACCGGCGGCCAGTGTCAGCGGGGCTACCATGTCGTATTACCTGCGGATCGCGACCCCCAAGACCAGCGGAGTTATGTCTGATGTGATCCGGATCCTGGGAACACACCACGTTCGTATCGATGCTGTGAGTGAAAAGCGTGCGGTTGATGGCGGCAACAATAACATCATTGTGCTGACGGACCAGGTGGACAAAGGCGACCTTCAGGGTGCCATCACCGAAATTGAATCGCACCCGGATGTGGCAGGAACCGTGACCCGCCTCCCACTCGAGGCCCTGTAGATCCGATCTTGTCCGCACTTGGAACTACGTTCGCGCATTCTGTCGTCTATACTGAAAACTTGATCCAACCGGACATCAACAAAGTGAATGCAAAGCGCAGGAAAAGCACCGCTATTCTCTTGATCGCCGGCGTCGTGGCCCTGCTCGGCGTCGCCGCCACGGCTGTTGCCGGCAAGGGGACGCAGCTCGCCCCATGGCAGGAAGCGGCGAAGCGCGGCGATGCCCACGCGGAATACATCATGGGCAATGCCTATGCCGCCGGTATGCCGAGCCTTGGTATCAAGAAAGATCTTTCCGTCGCATTTACCTGGTACCTGAAGGCAGCGCGCCAGAACGACGTGGACGCGCAGTACGAGGTCGGTGCCGCCTATGTCCTTGGCGAGGGGGTCAAACAGAACCTCAAACAGGCCCGAATCTGGCTCAAGCGCGCCGCGGACGGAGGTCACAAGGACGCACGCGATATCCTGGCCAGTTTCCCCGAGGTAGCCGCCGCTGCGCCTCGACAGGCGCCTCGCAAACCAGTGCACCGGATCCGCCACAGCGCACCGCCGGCACCAAGCCAGCCCGAAGGTGGCTTCGACATCGCCGGTGTTCATATCCCGAATCCCGCGAACATGATCGATCCCGGCGCCATGATTGCCGCGGTCATGAATGTCCAGTTGTTCAATGGCTACTGGCCATGGTGGCTGGGCGCCTTTGCTCTTGGCTTCGTCACCATCGGTTTCTGGCTGACGATTCGGAATACCCTCGGCGTCTCCTCCAGCTGGGACCGTCTGGTGAGCTGGCGCGAGGACAAGAACATGGCCAAGGCCGCCGCCGTGCTGGAGGAAGCCCCCACTTCCGTGCTGGAGTCGGCAATGATGGCCGCCACCATGGAGCAGTTCGGGGACGAGATTCCGGACGAGCTTCTGGAGCAGATGGAGCAGGAAGCGGGTGCACCGGCCCCGGCCGCCGCACCCGCGGCCACCGGGAACAAGCCGCGCACACCCTGGTCGGTCCACGTGACCTTTCTGCTGAGTATGGTGGTCGGCGGTGCGCTTGCAACGTTCCTGACCCAGGGCGCAGTCCCATTGCATTTTGACATGGGTACGACCTTCACCCATCTGTTCGGCGATTCCCCCCTGAATTGGGGCATTCTTCTCGTGGGAGGAGTCCTGATTGGGTTCGGAACTCGAATGGGAGGAGGGTGCACGTCGGGCCACGGCCTCAGCGGGTGCTCGCGCCTGCAACCGGGTAGCCTGGTGGGTACCGCCGCCTTCTTTGGCACCGCCATTCTGGTGTCCATGCTTCTGGAGCTACGCGTATGATCGCCCTTACCCGCAAAGCCAAGGTTGCCGCCGCGCCGAAAGCAAAGGCGCAAGGCAACAGCGCCGGAAAGTATCACTTGTACTTTGGCCTGTTTGGCCTGCTAATGGGATTCAGTCTGGCACGAATCGGATTTGCCGACTTCGGTGAGGTGCACCGCCTGTTTACCCTGGTGGACCTGCGCCTGTTCTTCACCTTCGCAGGTGCGGTGGTGTTCGCGATGATCGGATTCCTGATTTTTGCCCGCGGACAGTCCCTGCCCAAGAAGAAGATCCACCCCGGGACTCTGGCTGGCGGCGCCCTGTTCGGAACCGGCTGGGCGGTTACCGGGGCCTGCCCCAGCATCGCCCTGGTCCAGATCGGCAGCGGATACCTGCCGGCTGCGGCGACCGCTCTCGGGATTCTTGTCGGCGCCTGGCTGTACAAGAAGATTCATGCCCGGTTCTTCCGTTGGGACAGTGGCGCCTGCGAGACCTGATCCAATTCCCCGGATGACATCGCGCGAGGGATGCGCGATGTCATCCGTTCGACCCCCTGTTTGATTCCTTGCCACCGGCGTAGAACGCCGGTGATGGTACGCCGTGTCTTTTCAGAGTGTGTTCCAGGTCCTTCCGTCGGCGCCATGCTGTGTGAAGAGTCTGTGATCTGACGAGTGCCCCCGGTCCGGCCGGTCGTCCACGCCCCAGGCAGTCGATTTGCCCCACATCAATTGCACCAGGCGACTTGTGATGCATGATTGGCTCATCAGGGGATATCCATGAGCAAGCACACCGACGAGTACGCAAAACAGGCAGTCGAGGCCACCCTGCAGGAGCTGGCGAGCGATGGCGACAAGGGTCTTGGCGACAAGGAGGCGCGCGATCGCCTGTCCCGTTTCGGATACAACGAAATCCGGGAACGGGAGGAGGCCCTCTGGCACCGCATCTTCCGCCGCTTCTGGGGCCCGATTCCATGGATGATCGAGGCCGCGGCCATCCTTTCGGCCGTCGTGCAGAAATGGGAAGACTTTGGCGTTATCTTCGTCATGCTCCTCGTTAATGCCGGACTCGATTTCTTCCAGGAGCGGCGCGCGCTCAATGCGCTAAAGGCACTGAAGCAGCGACTCGCGAACGAAGTCGTGGTACTGCGCGACGGCGAGTTCAAGACCATCGCGGCGCGGGAGCTGGTGCCGGGCGATGTCGTCAAACTGCGCATCGGCAACATTGTTGCAGCCGACATGCAGCTGCTGAGCGGCGAATACGTCCTGCTGGACCAGTCGACCCTGACCGGTGAATCCATGCCCGTCAGCAAGACAACGAACGAGATGGCCTATGCCAATACCGTCGTCAAGCAGGGCGAGATGCTCGCGGTCGTCGTCAATACCGGCACCAACACCAACTTCCACGAGGTCGTGGCCCTGGTGGCCAAGGCATCCCTGGAGGAACGCAGCCACTTCCAGAGGATGGTGATCCGCATTGGCGACTTCCTCATCCTGATCACGGTGGCACTCGTCATCCTGATCGTGATGGTGTCCTTGTTCCGGCATGAACCCCTGCTGGAGATCGCCCGCTTCGCCCTGGTCCTGACCGTGGCGTCCATCCCCGTGGCCCTGCCCGCGGTGCTTTCGGTGACCATGGCGGTGGGTGCGGTGAACCTTGCCCGTCGCCAGGCCATCGTCAGCAAATTGACCGCCATCGAGGAATTGGCCGGGGTCGATGTCTTTTGTTCCGACAAGACCGGAACGCTCACGCGCAATGAGATGGAGGTGGCCGAACCGGTGGTGCGCGAGGGACACGACGAGCGCGAGCTGTTTATGGTTGCCGCGCTCGCCTCGCGTCCGGAAAACAAGGATCCCATCGAGCTTCCCATCTTCGACTACCTGAAACAGCATTTTCCTGATGTGAATCCGGCCGATGCGAAACAGCTCGGGTTCACTCCGTTCGATCCCATCCGCAAGCGTACCGAGGCAGAGGTTGAGCAGGGCGGTGACCGCTTCACCGCGATCAAGGGCGCGCCCCAGGTAATACTGGGCATGACCCAGCTGGGCGACGAGGATTTGCAGGGGTTCGGCAAGAAGGTCGATGAACTCGCGGCCAAGGGTTACCGAACCCTGGCGGTGGGACGCCGGAGTGGAGATGCCCCCGTGGAACTGCTGGGCCTGATCCCGTTGTACGATCCGCCGCGCGATGATTCGCGGCAGGTGATCGCGGACATGGGAGGCTACGGCGTCGAAGTGAAGATGGTCACCGGAGACAATCTTGCGATTGCCCGGGAGATCGGCGGCCTGTTGGGCCTGCAGCAGCGCACGCTGCGCGCGAGCCAGTTGTCCGGCAGTGCGAGCAACGAGTTGCTGGCGCTGGCGGAGGTGTTGTCCGCTGCAATCTACCAACGCCTGAAACCGGAAGTATCGAGCAAGCAGGCGCGGGAATTCGCCGACGGGGTCATGGATGCGGTGCAGTCCATGTACGACACCCGGCTGCTGGAGCGCGAGTTCATTCACACCCACGAATCGGCCATCGTCGAGATGATCGAATCGGTGAACATCTTTGCCGAAGTGGTGCCGGAGGACAAATATCGCATTGTCGACACCCTGCAAAAGGGCGGACACATCGTAGGCATGACCGGGGACGGGGTCAACGACGCACCGGCACTGAAGAAGGCCGACTGCGGGATCGCCGTGGCCAATGCCACCGACGCGGCGCGGGCGGCAGCGGACGTGATCCTCACAGCGCCGGGGCTCGGCGTTATCAGTGAGGCGGTGAAGCAGGCGCGCATTACCTTCGAGCGCATGAAAAGCTATTCCATTTTCCGCATCGCGGAAACGGTACGCATCATCCTGTTCATGACCCTGAGTATCGTCGTATTCAATTTCTATCCGATTACGGCGCTGATGATCATCCTGTTGGCACTGCTAAACGATATCCCCATCCTGGCGATCGCTTACGACAACACCCGCGTCGATGCCAAACCGGTCCGTTGGCATATGCAGGAGATGCTGACGGTTTCCAGCGTACTGGGCATCGCGGGTGTCATTGCCTCGTTTCTGCTGTTCTTCCTGTTGAAGGAAAACGGTTTCCCGGAAGCAATGATCCAGTCAATGATGTTTCTGAAACTCATCATTGCCGGGCACAGTACCCTGTACGTAACCCGTGCCCAGGGCTGGTTCTGGCAGCGGCCTTATCCGGCGCCGCTGCTCCTGTTTGCGACCTTCGGCACCGAGATTCTCGGGACCGTGATCGCCGTCTACGGCTTCCTGATCGCGCCCATTGGCTGGACCCATGCCCTGTGGATGTGGGCCTATGCCCTGGCGTGGTTCGTCGTCAACGATGCGATCAAGGAAGCGCTCTATCGCCTCATGCGATCACGCGAAGAGAGGCGTTGGTGGCGATCCTGACGAGCTCCCGGGACAGATAGGCCTGCTCCCGGTGCTCGTCGAGCAGCCCCTGCAACCGTTTCGCGCCGCGCAAACCGGAATCGGGCAGGCGGTGCAGGCGCTGGTACAGCCGGTCGAGGTCGCGAAACTCATCCAGCAACAGGGCAGCCGTTTTCCTGCCGATCCCCGGGACGCCCGGCACGTTGTCCACGGCATCGCCGGCAAGGGCGAGCCAGTCCACCACCTGGCGCGGTGACACCCCGAGTCGTTCACGAATGCCTTTGCCGTTGAGCCGTTCGCCCCGGGCGTAGTCCCACAGCCGGTCGCTGCCCTGGAGCAGTTGCGCGAGATCCTTGTCACCGGTGACGTAATTCATCTGAAATCCCCTGGGCCGCAGTTTCGCTGCCAGGGTGCCAATGAGGTCATCGGCCTCATAGCGATCGCTGGCGTAGGTGGCCAGACCGAGCGCATCGGCCAGCTCGCGGCATGCGACCAGTTGCGCCGCCAACTCTTCCGGTGGCAATTCGCGGTTGGCCTTGTACGGGGGATAGATTTCATTGCGAAACGAGGTCGTCAGGCTTTCGTCGAAGGCGACGGCGACATGGGTGGCACGGCTCTCGCGCAGAAAACGCCCAAGGAAATCGGCAAAGCCGTAGACCGCATTGTTCGGTTGACCATCGGCGTCGACCATGGATTCCGGCAGCGAGAAATACGCGCGGAATATATAGATACTGGCATCGATGAGTTGCAGGCGGCTCATGCAACGGTTCCAGACTCGGGGGCTACACCTTACACGTGCCGCGATTTCACGGGCAAATCCCTGCAGGGGAGGGGGATTTTATGGAGGCAGCGGGCGGCGTTCTGCTATGATGCGGCACGTTTCCTGTTGATATCCGGAGCGGCATGGCATGCCTTATTTTGTCTACGAAATTACCACCGATCGCAAGCTGAGCTTCATCGAGGTCTTCGACAAATTCCCCGACGCCAAGAAGCTTTGCCGCGAAAAGCGCGAGCAAGGCAAGGTCACGCCCGGAAGCACGATCCGACTCGTCTTCGCCAAGAACCAGAAGGAGGCCGAAGGCCTGCTCAAGGAGCGGCGCAAGCCGTCCTCCCCCGTGGAGGAATGGGAAGTCTGAATTTGTTCCCCGCAGGGTATTAATCACACCCGATTCCCCCTTGCTTGACCCCCGGGCGGCGGAAAGTCATAGTCAGAACATCGCGTATGGTCGTCGGTCCCCGGCCAGACGACTGTCCTGATGAGTCTGTGCCCTGGAGTAGTCATGAAATCCAAACATCATCCAATTCTGCAGCTTGTGGCCGTGACAGCGTTGCTGCTGGTTTCCCGTGCGGCAATGGCGAATTTCTATTTTACCGGCGGTGCCGGTGTGGGTGTGCATGACTACACCACCAACATCGGCAACGGGACCGCGTACAAACTCGGCGTGGGATTCATCGCACCGGACCAGCATTTCGGTGTCGAGGCCAGCTACTTCGACCTGGGTGACGGCTACGTGCCGACGGCTCCCACCGGATATCTGAACATCAGTGGTGGCAAGTTCACTGCCACGCTGCAGGCCCGCCATCGGGCAATGGTGTTCGGCGGACGTCTTGGATTTTACAGCGTCAACACGACCGATTCCGGCGTCAATACATCGGTCCGGAGTACGGGTATCACCTGGGGCGGCACGATCGGCTACCACCTGAGCAAGTATGCCGTCTTCTACATGGATGCCGTTGCCTACGGTAGCGTCGAACTAGGCGGTGGTGGTACCGAGACTCCCGTTTCGGTGATGTTCGGCATTCGGGTTGGCATGTAGGCGTTTTCCCGCGGTCTCACCTTTTCGTCCAGCGGCTATTCCCGGGCGCGGATCGGCAGGCGAGGTATCTTGACCGTGGCCCCACCAGCGTCCATATTTTTGTTATCGGCAGGTGCACCTGCACCCGCGTGTTGCGTTCTTATCAGGCATCCACACCTGCCCAGGAGTAGTCATGAAGCCCAGAGTTTCCTTCCCGTTGTCCGCAATCCTGGCCGCCGTTCTGGCCTTCGTTTCACCGACCGCCATGGCCGGCCTGTACGGGTTTGTTGCCGGAGGCGTCGGCGTCCATGAATTCTCCGACGTCGGCAACGGATCGGCCTACAAGTTCGGCGTTGGACTGGCCTCCAATGGGCCGGCCAGCAGGTTTGCGGTTGAGGCAAGCTGGGTCGACCTTGGGGAGGGCTACATTTCCACGGCTCCGACCGGCCATCTAGGCATGAGTGGTGTGAATGTCTCTGTCAGCTCAGAGCTCCCGATTCAGCCAATGGTGCTCGGTGGCCGCGTCGGGTTCTATAACTTCACAACGACGGATTCCGGGATCGGCTCGTCAATTTCCAGCACCGGCCTGAGCTGGGGCGTAACCATCGGCTATCAGGTCAACAAGCAGACCACGGTCTTTATGGATACCGACGGCTATGGAAATGTCGAAACGGCGGGTGGAACCGAAACGCCGACGTCCATCCTGTTTGGCGTCAAGGTGGAGCTGTAGCCGGCCCGGACACCGGGCCACGTACCCGGCATTGGCGGCCGGGATTCCGGAAACAAGAGGGAAATGGTGGGCGGTGCAAGGTTCGAACTTGCGACCCCTGCCGTGTGAAGGCAGTGCTCTACCACTGAGCTAACCGCCCATGGGCGCGGGGAGTTTACCACACCTGCGATTGGGCGCGAGGCTGAAAAATAGCGATTTTCCCGCGATAAAGGCCAAATCCGCCTTGGTCCGGTAGGGTGGGGAAATCCAGCCAGATTCCTTGACCAAATCCCGAAACCTTCGTAAAGTTACCTAGTTAGAAGCAAAAGTTAAAGTTAGACCCGAGTATATGGGGATAGGGGCCCGATTCGCGCCCACCTCCCCCGTAGCCGGGAGGCCGAAGGAGAACAAGATGTATAAGAAAACGGCGGGCTTGATCCTCATCCTTGCGCTTGGAACCGCTGCTGGCACTGCCAACGCCGCCAGTCTTTCCGAGGGCCGATGGGTAGCCGACGGGGTGTATCGGGGTTTGAATTTTCGGGGGTTGACCGGGCTCTTCATCACCGATTCCGCCTACACCATCGGAAAAAACAATTTCGCAATCTCCGGCGGATACGCCTCGGAAAGCGTAGCCGGCAACACAATCAACGCCGTGCCGGTATCCATCACCTACGGCTACGGCGCCGCCGCGGAAATCTCAATTTCCGGCAGTGCCATCAACTCCACTGCCGCGAGCGGCATTGGGGACAGCTCACTTTCCTGGAAGTGGCGCTTCCGCCGCCAGAGTGAATACCTGCCGGCCATGGCCATGGGTGCAGCGGTGATCGCGCCGGGCACCAATGCCGCCATCAGCACGGTCAGCACCTACGGTGTCCGGCTCAACGGTATGGCCTCTTCCGAGGCAGCACTGACCGAGACCGGCTACATCGGCCTTTACGTGGACGTGCAGCTGGATGCAATCGATCCCGGCAGTTCGAGTTCGGACTACTACTACTCCGCCAATGCGGGCGGGGAATTGCCGCTGAGCGACGACAAGCGCCTGCAGCTGATCGGCGAGGTGAACTACACAACCAGCCACGCCGCCTCGGTGGACAACTACACGGGTTATACCGGTGGCCTGCGCTACACGTCCCGGATCTTTCAGTACTCCCTGGCCGGCTCGCTGCGCTCGCGCGGCGATGGTTCCAACACCTCGCAGGCGATGTTCAACCTGACCATTCCGTTCTTCTGATGGCTGGCGCGCCGGCGTGCCGCCGGCGCTACGGCTGACCTCTCTCCATGCAGCCGAATCCCTTCCTCTACCGTTATCTCGCCTGGTGGCGGGCCATTGCCTTTTTGTGGCTGGTGGCGGTGATTGTCTATTCCCTGTTGCCGCCTTCGGATATGCCGCACCTGCACATCAACGACAAGATCGAGCACGGGTTTTCCTACGCCGTACTCATGTTCTTCTTCGCTTCCGTGACGCCCCGCAGCTGGCACGGACTGCTGGCGCTGATCTTCGTGGCCATGGGCATCGGCATCGAGTACGTACAGCGGGCCGTGGGTTACCGCCATTTCGAGGGTTTCACCACCATCGGGCGCCTGTTCGGGGCGCTGGACCGGGCCCTGGCACGCGCGGTTGCGCGCGGCTGATTTTGCCGGCGGATTTCAGTACCATACGCCGCCTCGTTCCAGCTTGAAGCCCTGATTCATGTCCATACGCACGCGATTCGCTCCCAGCCCGACGGGTTACCTGCACATCGGCGGTGCGCGCACCGCGCTGTTTTCCTGGCTATATGCGCGCAAGCACGGCGGCACCTTCGTCCTTCGGATCGAGGATACCGACCGCGAGCGTTCCACCCGCGAATCCATAAACGCCATCCTCGAGGGCATGACCTGGCTGGGACTGGAGTACGACGAGGGTCCCTGGTACCAGACCGACCGTTTTGCGCGCTACAAGGAAGTGATCCAGCAGTTGCTGGATCTGGGCCATGCCTACCACTGCTATTGCACCAAGGACGAACTGGACGAGATGCGCGAGCAGCAGCGTGCCCGGGGCGAGAAACCGCGCTACGACGGCCGCTGCCGCCACCGTTCGGGCCCGCCGCCAGCGAACATTCCGCCGGTGGTTCGCTTCCGCAATCCCACCGAGGGCGCGGTGGTCGTGGAGGACCTGATCCGCGGGCGCGTCGTGTTCAACAACAACGAGCTGGATGATCTCATCATCGCCCGCTCCGACGGCACGCCCACCTACAACCTGACGGTGGTGGTGGACGATCTGGACATGGAGATCAGCCACGTCATCCGCGGCGACGATCACCTCAACAATACGCCCCGGCAAATGAATATCCTGCAGGCCCTGGGAGCGACCCCGCCGACCTATGCCCACGTGCCCATGATCCTGGGCGCCGACGGCAGCCGCCTGTCCAAGCGCCACGGCGCCGTCAGCGTCATGCAGTATCGGGACGAGGGTTTCCTGCCCGAGGCCCTGCTGAACTATCTGGTGCGCCTGGGCTGGTCCCATGGCGACCAGGAGATCTTCTCCATGGAGGAGATGATCGAGCTGTTCGACGTCACCCAGGTGAACAAGTCCGCTGCTGCCGTCAATCCGGACAAGCTGATGTGGCTGAACCAGCATTATCTGCAGCACTCAGACCCGGTGCACGTGGCCCGCCACCTGAGCCACCACTTCAGCAAGCACGACGTCGACCCGGCGCCGAAGCCAGACGTGGTGGAGGTGATCAAGGCCCAGCGCGAGCGCACCAAGACCCTGGTGGAGATGGCCGAGCGCAGCGTGTTCTTTTATAAGGATGTGCAGGACTATGACGAGAAGGCCGTCGCCAAGCACCTCAAGCCGGAGATTCGGCCGGCTTTGACGGATTTTCGCGACAAGCTGGCCGACCTGCCGGATTGGGAAAAAGAGGCCATCCACGCAGTCCTGACCGGCATTGCCGAGGCCCACGAGCTCAAGCTGGGCAAGCTGGCCCAGCCGGTGCGGGTGGCGGTCACCGGCACCACGGTCTCGCCGCCCATGGACGTGACCCTGGAATTGCTGGGCCGGGAGAAAACCCTGGACCGTATCGACCGGGCACTGCAGAAAATCCCCGAGTAGGGGGCTGTTCGCGGCTTGACCTGCCCCGGGGCAGGTCGTAAAGTACGCCGCCTTTGGGGCCATAGCTCAGCTGGGAGAGCGCTACAATGGCATTGTAGAGGTCGGCGGTTCGATCCCGCCTGGCTCCACCAATATTACAAAGGGTTGGTCCGCCAACCCTTTTTTGCAGATCAGCGTCAAAGACCGATTTTCGTCCCCATCGTCTAGTCGGCCTAGGACATCGCCCTTTCACGGCGACAACAGGGGTTCGAATCCCCTTGGGGACGCCAGACTTCTAGCGATTCAGGTAATTCTTAAGTAATCCGCAGGGCTCGGGACTGATGTCTCGGGCCCTTCTTTTATGGCCCCTGGGAGGATCGGCAGATCGTACGTGCCTCTCTGTGCGCTTGATAGGTATCAACGCATCCACCGGCCAGATCTGCATAAATTTCAGTTTGGGCATGAAGTCCCGATCAAGACCGGAAGACGATTTCCGCGCCAAATCGGTCAGTGAAAGCCATGAAGGCAACTGTCTCACTCGCAAGAATGGTTCTGGTCCTCTGCTTACCTCTGGCTGCAAATGGGAGGTTCACCGTGAAACGCAAGACACTGATTGCCTTGGCTGCCGTGGCCTTCGCGGCTTCGGCGTTCAACGCAAAGAGCGCCGAGCAAGAACCGGCAATGAAGCGGGCGTTAGCGGCGCCGGCGCCGGAACTGGCGCAGGGTTACCTCGCGGTCAAGTTCATCGTCCAGGCGGTGCTTCCGATGGCGAAGATGGGAGCCGTTGTTCATCTCGGTAGCGAGACCATCAACAAAAGCAACGTTGACAAATACGAGCGCAAATATGAGCGGCGTCTGTCGACATATCGTGAGGCGATCAAGCAGCGGGGGTATCAGACGATTTCCGGAACATACCAGGGAAAGGCTACGGAAGCGTGCGCTCGGGTACATTCCATGTGGGCTCAGCTGATAGTCGAAAAACGCACGAGCAGCATCGAGATCACGCAGGACGGCTTCGACGCACAAGTTGTTGTCAGCACCGAGGACGAAGGAAGAAAGATAGGTCTCCGGAATCGGGCTGCGGTTGCAGAGTCCGGCATTGCCCTGCAGGACGGCATGAATTCGGACTACTACTTTCGGGGCACAATTGAACAAGGCCGGATCGAGCTCAAGCCGGACGTATCCGTACTTCGTTCCTGGCCCAATTGGGCCGGCCCTCCACGTCAAAAGGATCTTGAAAATTGCACGGTGACGCTTGAGGGCATCTCGAAGGGTGGGCGGACGCAGTGAAATGGAATTCGCACATCGGAGCCGGGCGCCAAGCATGACGGCACAAGGAGGACCATTGAAATCCACAAGATCTCCACTATCTGTGGCTGTTGTCATGGCCGCACTGCTTCTGTCCGCGTGTGCGGCCAAGCAGGCCTACGAAGGCAAGAAACTGCCGGCGGAGCAAGTGGCCTTGATCAAGGGTTCCTACCATGCATTCGGTACTTCGACCAGCATCACAGCGATCGATGGGAAGAGGGGTATGACCTGGACCACGGGCGAGGTAGAAGCGCTTCCTGGTAGCCATGAATTGGAGCTGTTGCTGCAGTCGCCGGTATACGGGGTATACACGTTCTCTACCTACGCCAGGGCAAGAATTGCATTCATGGCGGAAGCGGGCCATGTCTATCGGGTAGAAGGCAAGATACGCCATGGCAAAGTATGGGCCTGGATTCTAGATGAGGGCGACAACAGCATTGTCGGAGGTACAAAACCGTGACGAAGGTTGCACCAATCCCCGGAAGGGTATCCAGAGCGCCGTTATATAGCGTGCAAAGCCCGTTGGGGACGCCGCCAATGTACTAGCCGCAGAGGCGCAATGCCCCGGTCCAGCTACGTTTTCGGTCGCTCTGCTTGCGCTTCGTCGCTTGACGCTTCCGAGCGGAAACCAATGCGGGCATGAGTATTGTCGCAGAACGGTTTGTTGCTCGAACCACCGCACCTGCAAAGACGAACGTTCCCGGTGCGCGCGACCGTCCGGCCTGTCCCGGAACAAATTTCAAGGTTTCCGACCACGTGTAGCGGTCCATCGACAATGGGCGTGATGCGCAGCGTCCCGTCACGGGTCTCCAAAGGTTCCGACTCGATCGTTGCCGGCTCGCCGGTTGCGGCGAAGCCGGCCTTGCGATGGCTGTTGTCGCAGAACGGCTTGTGGGCCGATTTTCCACAACGGCACAGCGTCGTGCGCAACGTAGGGCCATGGCCCGCAAGGTCAATCGCGCCGTGGAATGCGTACGGACCATTTTCGCGGACACGCAAGACATTGACGGGCGGCGGCGCCTCTTGCGGGCCGCCGTCGTGACGTTCGTAGGTTATGGCGCCGGATGGGCAGGCATGGGCGATCTCCATGCATTTTTCCTTCGTCGCTTGCTCCGGATGGAGCCATGGTCCGGTTGTGTTTGCGAGGAAAACGTCGGGGGCGCCCAATACGCAGTGGCGTGAATGGATGCAGCGGTGGCCATTGAAACGCAGTGTGAGGCCTTCTGTATGCGCAACATTCGGGTCGTCAGTCGCTGCGACCGGCGACGGTTCGGGCGCTGCCTTCGGTACCGCCTGCACCTGTGCGACGGTGTTTACAGCGGCGCCGAGAGACTCTTCGAATCGCTCGTGTAGTTCCGCAAACTGATTGCCGATAGCCCCAAGGCGTTTTGCCAGACCGTCGATGGGAACGATGTCTTCAAGCCCGGCGGCAGCGTCCGCGAGTTCGATCACGCGTTCGTTCAGGATCTGCGCGGCGCAGCGTTGAACCAGTTGGCCGGAGGACAACGGCAGTGCAAGGGTGAGCCCGGCGGTAGCGCCCTGCCGGCTCGGCCCAACCGGGAGCCGCGTCACAACCTTGGCGACATGACTTGCCGCATACATGAGATCGATGGCCGCTGACGCCAGGCCGGCGCGCAGATCGCGCGGCAGCGGCGCGGGCGCAAACATCTGCGTGAACGTGCGTATCATCAGCGAATAGATACTGTCGCCGAGATCGACGACCTTGGAGGTGAGGCTATCTTCGATGCGCGTCACGTGTTTCCGGCTGCCAGGATCAAAGAGGGTGGGGTTTTCCACCACCGGTCGCGCGGGCTCAAAGTCGGGCCGCTCGCGTTTCAACTGCATGAGTTCTTCCTTGATCGCGGCGAAGCGCTGGTAGTGCGAACCTTCGCGGTGCGCGGGAGCACCCTCGCCTTGCTGGACGATTTCCTCCACCGCGCGGCGCGCGGCCTCCAGTCCGTCTACCTTGAACAGGCCGGGCAGACTGAACTCCGCCGCACCAACCTGGGCTTCACCGTGCCCTACAAAAACGGTCTGCTCGCCCAGCTCGTCAACCAGCTCGGCGAGCCCGCGCAGCACGCTGTGGTAAAGCTGGCCCTGGCTGGTGTAGTCCTGCGGCGTTGGCGACAGCAAATCCGGGCGCATCGCCCGGGAGTAGTGCGCGGGATGGTCGAAGCCGGAGCCATCCTCCATCTTGATCCCTTCGGGGCGTTCGATGTAGGCGAAATGATCGAGGGTTGCCTCACAAAACCGCGAGAGCCGCAACACCAGACCTTCCGGAAACCGGCCCGGTTGCACCGGAAACCACGGCCGCCACAGATGGGGCGAAGCACCGATTGCGGCAAGCATGTTGTTGACCAGGGCGAGGTGCAGCATCTCCTCGAGTGCCACCTGCCTGATCGACTGTCGCCATCCATTGATCGCCGCCAACTCCGCCTCGGTTACGCCTTCGGCGACGTCGCTTTTCAAGGACCACATGGCGTAAAGGTAGGAGCACATGACGGAGTGCTCGAACTCCGCTGCTTCTGACAGGAGATAGAACAGCTCTTCCCGATCCTGGATGACGATCTGCTCGTGCATGTGCGCCTCCTGGACGCAGTCCAACCGCCGGTCTGTCCCGAGTGTGGGCGATCATCTTGTCAGAAACGGTTTTGCTGATCCAGCACTTCGAAGGTACCAGTTCGTAGCGAACGTGGGGGAATCGATATTGTTTTTGGCTGGGGCCCTTCCGCTACCTCCCGGGGGATTGGCACCGATCCAGGAGGCTTTCGTGCCGCTCGGCGGATTCGTACTCTGCCGCCACCATGTCGCGGAGGGGTATCCAGAGCCCCGTTATATAGCGCGCAAATCGCCTTGGGGACGCCACTTCGATCAGTGGCTTATGGACAAGGTCTATTCCTCCTTAAGATTTCATTAATCGTCTTCCCTAACAGCGGGCGATCAGAAGATGCTTGTGTGAGGCCTTCGCGATATGCCCGGCGCAAAATACATATATCCGATGCCACAAATTAGCGCCATGCGGTTTATCGCGCCAGAGCGCTGTAACCAGAGTGCAATCGCGGGGCGGGATACTGATATTGATCACTCAGTCAGCGAGGAGTACGGTAGGCAACCTCAATCGAAAATCAAGGAGGCAAGAACGAAAGCGAAGTTTCTGCATTTGATCAACAACCACCAAACTGGGAGGAGGCTTTTAATAATGAAAAAGACAAAAGTCAGTACCGTTATCATAATGCTGGGCGCGGTTTTTGGTATCGCCCTTTCTTCCACCGCCTTTGCCGATGACCCCCCCGACGGCAACCGCTACTTCAGTTTGCCCCGCTACTACAAGTCCGAGATTAGTGTGTCCGACACCTATCTGGCCATGACTAACCACAGGCACCAGAAGAACGAGGCCAAGCCGGTGTTAATCGACGTTCGCACTTTGCGGGAATACGCATCCGGTCACCCGATAGGTGCGTACAACGTGCCATTCCCCCACATCATCACAAAGAACGATCAGGATCCTTTGACGCTCTATTGGGAGGTCTACAGAATCGTTCATGGCAGAAGGGACACACCCATCTTCACCCTGTGTCGCACCGGACATCGCAGTGTACTGGCCGGCAATATCCTGGCCGATCCGGAGTCCAACGACGCTACCAAAGGTCAAGGCCTGCAACCATTCACCAACGTGCGAAACATCTGGGAGGGTTTTGTCGGACAGCCCAAGTATGCCTTCGACACCGGTACTGACCACATCCACCTGTTCAAATTGAAAACGGACGGCAGTGCTACAACGTACAAGTTGGAGAATGGCAAGCTAGTGGATCCAGAGACCGGGGTGCCTGTAACGGCTGATTTTGACGGCCCGGTTCAGCTCGACTTAAACAACGATGGCGTCATCAATTCGGACACTGCTGACGTTTACACCCAAACCAAGGACGCCAATCCGGACAAAGACGGCTGGCGTAACTTCGCGGGCCTACCCTGGACTACACACATTCAAGAGCCACTTGCCTATGAGCGTGCCCCGAGCCTATACGACGCGCTGAACCTGACGCCCGTTCAATAGGTTGCCCATCACGCATG
>JARRJV010000061.1 GCA_037388825.1 Acidiferrobacteraceae bacterium
CCAGCAGCAGGATGCTGGCGTCCACTTCATTGCAGTCGGCCGCGGTGAGAAATGTCCCGGCTTCGGCATCGAAACAGCGGGTTTCGATGAACTCGGCGATGGCGTCGCGTTCGGACGCGAACCGCTGCGCCGCTACCTCGAGTACGCCCGCCTCCGCCATTTGCAGTAGTCGATCCAGGCCTACCCAGCACATCAGCTTGGAGTGGGTATAGTGGCGCGGCGCATCCCGTGCCTCCCAGATACCCTGATCGGGCCGGCGCCATTCGCGGCAGATCATGTTGCCGAATCCCAGCAGCAGGCGTGCCTCGGAGCGGTCCAGCCGGCCGCCGCGCAGCACGTATTCGTAGGCGGCGGCGATGACCTCGCCGTAGACATCGAGCTGGTGCTGCTCGCCCGCGGCATTGCCGATGCGCACCGGGCGCGAATCGCGATACCCCGCGAGGCCGGGAAACTCGCGCTCGCGCAAATGCGTTTCTCCATAGACATCGTAGGCCACGCGCAGCCGCGGCCAGGTCCGCCGCGTTGCATGCAGCATCCATCCCAGGAAGGCCTCGCCCTCGGCGATGAAACCCAGGTCGATGAAGGAACGCAGGGTCATGGCGGCATCGCGAATCCAGCAGAAGCGATAGTCCCAGTTGCGCACTCCGCCGATCTTTCCCGGCAGCGACGTGGTCGGCCCGGCAATGAGTGCCCCCGACAGGCTGTAGGTCAGCAGCTTGAGCGTGAGGATACTGCGCTCGACGTGCTCACGGTATGGTCCCATGTAGGTGGATTGCGTACCCCATTCCCGCCACCAGCGCACCGTCGCCTCGCGTCGCCGCCGGCTCTCCTCGCCGACGGGAACGATCACATTGATATCGCTCTGGGCATAGGTCAGGGAAACATCGTAGCGATCGCCGGCCTTCATCACGGTGCGCCCCAGCAAGCGGTCGCCACCGTGGACGGCCAGAGCGAGGTTCGTATGCAGATTCAGTACCTGGTTGCCAAACATGCACTGCCACCCGAGGGCGCCACGCGGACGGATCCGTGCCGATCGCTGACCGTACGCGGGACGGGGAAAGAACTCGACCTGTATCTCGACCTCACCCGCGATCCCTTCCACCCCGCGTAACAGCTCCCGCTGTGGTTGCAGGTGATCGGCGAACTGCGCGTCGGTGACGATGGGTACGCAGTCACTGACACACACCTCGCCGCCGTCCGTGACGAAAGTCGTTTCCAGTACGTTGCTGCCGGGGACATAGCGCCTGCGCACCCGGTACGCTTGCGTCGGGCGGATGGCGAAGTGTCCGCCGACGCGGCGGTCGAGGATGGTGGCGAAGACGCTGTCGCCGGAGAAATGGGGCAGGCACAGCCATTCGACCGCACCGTCGCGACTGACCAGGGCCGCGATGCGGCAATCCCCGATCAGCGCATAGTCCTTGATCGCCGGATACGCCGTCGCCTGCTGCGCCGATCGGAGTTCATCGTTTTGTTGTTGCTTGATGCCAGGCATGATCGGTCACTACATTCCCATATTTGAGACCGGAGGAAGCGGCGATAGTTCTCAGGGCCTGGAGCAATTGACGAACGATCACTCCGGATTTTTTACTTTGCGGAAATACGTCAGCTCAGCGTCGGCAGCAGTTCATCCAGGCGTTCCAGCGTCGAGGTCAGTCCTTCCTGCATGCCCATCTCGATTACCTTTTCCAGATCACTCAGAGACGGGTAGGTCACGATGGTTTGCACCAGCGTATGGTCACCGAGGTCCTTGAACGTGAGATCCTGATCCGATTGTGGAAGGGTCGGGTTCACTTCACCGGTTTCATCGGTAAATCCGTCGCGCGCGGTGTAGTGCTCGATCGGCTGGATGCTTGCGTAGTCCTGCCGGCTCCAGTATTCCGTGCCGTCCGGCATGATCATGGCGTAGTGCCAGTACCCGCCCTCGCGAAAGTCCATGAACCTTGTCCTGGTCGTAAGCGGCTTGGGGGCGAACCATCGATCCAGAAGCTCGCTTTTGGTGTAGCAGTCCCAGACCAGTTGTCGCTTCGCGGCGAATTCTCGGCGAACGGTGATGGTGTTGGCTTGCTTGTCCACAAGGAAGTCGAATTGCAGATCGGCGCTCATTTCTTCGCTCCTTTCAAATTGGTCAGGAGGTCGTCCAGCTGTTCGTAGCGGTCTTCCCACAGCTTGCGGAACTGCTCCAGCCAGACGTCAATTTCGTGCATCTTCTCCAGCCTGAGTTGATAGTAGATTTCCCGGCCGGTCTTCTCCGTCTGCACCAGGCCGCACTCGTCGAGTATGCGGATGTGCTTCGAGGTCGCCTGGCGCGAGATGTCGAAGTGGTCGGCGATGGCGTTGGGCGTCATCGCCTGGGAGGCGATCAGGGCGATGATCGCCCTGCGTGTCGGGTCGGCGATTGCCTGAAAAATGTCTCTTTTCATGGTTCCTTGGGGAATATCTGCAACTAACTGGTTGCAATTATACGCGCAACCGATCAGTTGCGCAATGAGTGGGTACGGCTTTGGGTCCATTCCCGGTGCCCAGTGGTTGGAACGAACGAAGAACTGGATCAGAGAGCAAATACCGTCGATGCAAGTCTCCCCGAATATTGGCGTAGAATCTTCTCCGGGCCTCCCGCCGCGAAAGGAGAGATCATGAAGGGACTCGAAACCAGAATTCCGCCACCCGTAGTGGCAATCCTATTTGCCGTGATCATGTGGGGCCTGGCGCGGCTGACTCCGGGAGTGGAGATTGGGTACGTGCCAAGACTGATCGCCGCCGTCCTGCTTTTCGGTACGGGGGTCGTGTTCGAGCTTGCGGGTATCCTGAGTTTTCGTCGCGCAAGAACTACGATCAATCCAATGAGCCCGCACAAGGCTTCCGCCCTCGTCGATAGCGGAATCTATCGCATCACCCGCAACCCGATGTATGTCGGCCTGGCCCTGGAACTGTGCGCCTGGGCCAGTTTCCTGGCCTCGCCCGCGGCGCTGATCGGAGTCGTCGGATTCATCTCTTACATCCAGGTGCTGCAGATACGACCGGAAGAGCAGGTGCTGGTCGGCGTGTTCGGCGACGAATACCGGGAGTATCAGGCCAGGGTCCGTCGCTGGTTGTAACTTCGCGCAGCCTGCCAATCGCCACGCACGCCCCTGCGAGGAAAAGGCGTCAGCCTCCTTTTTTGATCCACGTCATCGACTTCTAACCCGGCATGCCGGAATGTCTCCCGCACGACTTGGCGCAGCATGGCGCTGCCTGGGTCCGGACCAACCCCGCGCTTTCCACAGGAGGCCTAGCCATGGGCATGCTCAAAGAGTTCAGGGAATTTGCCGTCAAGGGCAACGTGGTCGACATGGCCGTCGGCATTATCATCGGTGCCGCTTTCGGCAAGATCGTTTCCTCCCTGGTAGGGGACGTGGTCATGCCGCCCATCGGAGTAGTGCTGGGGGGTGTCGACTTCTCAAGTCTTGTCGTCACCATCAAGCAGGCAACAGAAGGTGCCCCGGCGGTCGTGATCAGCTACGGCAAGTTCATTCAGACAATTGTCAATTTCACCATCGTCGCGTTCGCGATGTTCATCGTGATCAAGTCCATCAATGCAATGAAGCGAAAAGAGGAAGAGGCGCCCAAGGCACCGGCCGAACCGCCGGCACAGGAGAAGCTGCTGACGGAGATCCGCGATCTGCTGAAGCAGCGATAGCTCTCGGCCTCCCGCGAGCACGCCGCTTTTGTTTCTGGGAAAACGGGAGAAGCCGCGTGGTTACTGACCTTTCATAGTGAAGGAAAACGGTCAGGATTCTTGATGTGCATCAGAGCTGCGAATTGTATTGAGAGTTAGGATGTGTGACGTCGGGATTGAGAGGTTTGTCCCGGCGGAGAGGTGCAAGTAAAAAGCTGTTTACGGGAAAACAACCGCAACAACAACTGAAAGCTGAGGGAGACGTCAAAACCAATCCGAATCGCATACGCCGCATTGACCCGCCTTGTACCGGCTTCCCGTGCCATGACTTCGGGAATATGCGGAGCCACGTGACGACGGGACCGACTCGCCACCAGCGTGCGACGGCAATGGCGATGCGGTTCGGAATTGGGACGAAGTGCAGACAGCCGGTACAAGAGGCCGGCTTGCCGTGTGCGGAGGATGGCGGCTTCACTTGGCCCGAAGTGCGTGTCACCACGTAGGGGCGGCTGCCGTAGCGGAACGAGCTCCATTTGCAATGGAGCAGGGAGGCAGGCAAGGGATGCCCGGCTCCGTGGATGGGCCCGCCGCCGGCAGGGAGCTGACGGTCGGGCCCGTCGTGTCAGTTCGTTGGCTGTCCATCGATGGGGAAATACCCCGCAATCATCTGTCTCCACAGCTCATAATGATGAGCACATCGCCGCCCGATTCCCGCGCTACTGAATCGCCCGCAAAGCGAGTACTCCGATCTGCGCTGCCAGCCCAGCGACGCAGGCCCAGCCAAACAGGTTGCCGACCCGGGAGAACACTGTGCCCACGCCGGCCCTGACCGGCACGTTCGCCACCATCACCGCATCCTCGGCGCTGAAGTCATCCATCGACGCCAGGGTTCGGCCGTAGGGATCGATAGCACCGGACGCGCCCCAGCGGGTGATGCGGAACAGCGCGGTACCGTTTTCGATGGCCCGGAATTCCGCCATCTGCTGGTGGATCGGGATGATGTCTTTCCAGTCGCTGGCCGGTACCAGCATCAGGTCCGCCCGGCCGCGACCGACCTGGTTGACGACGCCGTCGAAGTCCATATCGAAACAGATCGGCGAGACAAAGCGGCCGAACTCGGTATCGACAATGGGCATCGCGCGGTCGCCGGGCACACTGAATTTTTTCTCGAAACCGGGCACCGAGGTGAACTTGGTGTAGTCGAACAGGGTCTCGCCCGCGGCTGTGACTAGCACCGCGTGATTGCGGAAGGTGTAGCGTTCGCCGGGCAGCACGGTCGCCATGCCCAGGACCAGATGTACCCCGTGTTCGCGCGCAAAGCCGCGGGCGCGCTCCAGCACGGCGGATTCGTCTTCCTCAAACACCATGAGATTGGCCTCCGGCCACACGATGACGCGGGCGCCGGCGCGTGCCTCGCGCTCGCTGCGGAGGAAGAACGAGTCGTGCACGCGCGCAAAGGCCTGTCTGAGCTTTTCGCGTCTTTCCGTAGTCAGGCCGGGCAACACGGCGGGCATGAATTCCTCCCGTTCCAGGATGCCCTTGGGCCAGCCGACGCCGGCGATACGCACCGTCTTGCGCGCCGGTGCCAGCGCGATGCGCAGACCACCAAGCAGGAATATGGCGCCCGCTACGCCGGCGAATATGAGGACACCGTACTGGATCGCGTCCCACGCGAACTGGCGGTCCCAGGCCCAGTTCACCACCGCCGCGAACCAGGCGACGAGGAAGCCGATCCCCCATACACCGGTGACCGAGGCCAGTTGCATCAAGGGCAGCACGCCGTGCTGGGTGTAGCCGGTTGCGCCCCAGGTGCCGTAGGGGTTCAGGCGGGCCTCGAGAAACTCGATGGCGGTCAGGGCGACGGGGAACACCAGCGTGGCCCAGAAGCCGGGCACGTGCGGTGCCACCAGGCCGTTGAACAGAAATGGCAGCGCCCCCAGCAAGCCCGTCGTGATGGGTAGAACCAGGTAGGCGATGCCCGGGATAGGAACGATTCCGCGCAGACTGATGCCCATGGCAACGCCCAGGGATAACCAGATCCAGAGCATTGCAATGGCGGGCGTCAGACCGTGGGCGAAATGAAGCAGGAACACGGGCGCGAGCCACGCCGCCAGCGGTGTCATCCAGCGACCGAAGCCGAGTAGCTGAATGGCGGAGCCGAGAAGCAGCCAGAGAGCCTTCGCGAGGATATCCATGGGGCGCTCCTTGTACAGGCAGGATCAGGGTCGAACCGGCACACGCTTGCGACCATGATTACGATAGCGCGATCAGGCACTGGTTAACAGGCACAGGCGGGCTGCCGAGGAAAGATCCTGGGCACGCGCAGGTCACTTTTCCAAAATTCAGCACCACTGTTATATATTGTATTGGAGTCATCCCTGGTCTCTGTCGCCCATGTCCGTATCGGTACCGCAAATTGTTCTCGCCGCGAAACAGCGTGAAATCGACGAGCTCAAGCGGCTGATGGCGCGCGCCCAGCTGGTCGCGGCCGCCGGCGCGATGATCCATGCACTCCAGGTGGAACGCGGGGCGACCAGCATCTATCTGGCCTCGTCCGGAAAGCGTTTTGCCGACGCGCGCAATGACTATATTAAGGAGTCGGAACAGGTCGAACAGCGCCTGCGCGCCCAGATTGAGGCCGAACTCGCCAATCCGTCCGGCGCCAACGCCCGCATCATCTCCCTCATCGCCTGGGTGTTGCTTGGTCTGGACACCATGCCGGAACTGCGCGAGTACATCGGACGTTTGGGCATGTCCGGCAATGACACCATCGCCGCCTTCAGCCGGCTGATCGCCGGGCACATCTCATTGATCTTTGAGGTCGCGGATGCGGCAATCGATCCGGAGATCTCGCAGCTGCTGGTCGCCTTGTTTAACCTGGTACAAGGCAAGGAGTACGCCGGTCAGGAACGTGCAGTGGGTGCCCTGGCGTTCGCATCCGGCATCTGCGGTGCACCGGTGCAGGAACGACTTGCGGGCCTGCGCGAGGCCCAGGACGACCACTTCCGCGTGTTTCTGAAATTCGCAGACGAGTCCGCCGCGATTGAATGGCAGGATATGCAGGGAACTTCCTATTCTGCGGAACTGGAGCGACTGCGTCGCCTGCTTTCCTCCAAGGGCGCACGCATGGTCCTGGACAAGAACCTTAGCGATACCTGGTTCGACCGTTGCACCGAAAGGATCACGGCACTGTGGACGCTGCAGTGCGCACTCGTCGACGAACTGCAACAACGATGTGCGGCGCGCATCGCCGATGCCGAACGCGAGCTCCAGGATTCCGAAGGCCTGGTCCGGAGCCTGCGGGAGAAACCGCCAGCCGGGGCCGGCCTCGTCGATCGCTTCTTCGATCCTGACGTGCCGGTAGAACAGTCCGTGGGCTTTCTCTCGCCGGGCGACGAACATCCGCACCGGGTCCATTCCGTGATCGAATTGCTGCAGGCACAGTCACGTCGCCTGGCCAACGTGGAAAGCGAACTGGCGTCGGCCCGGAGGGCGCTCGACGAAAGAAAGACGATCGAGCGCGCCAAGGGAATCATGATGGCGCGATTCAACCTGACGGAAGAAGAGGCCTACAAGAAACTACGATCGACATCGATGCAACAAAACCGCCGTCTGGTGGACGTTGCCGAGACCGTACTATCGTTGATCGATCTGTCCTGAGGCGAAGCAGCGCAGGCTAGTGGTGGATCCCGGCCGAAGTACCGATCAGGTAAACCAGCATCACGAGCAGAACCAGCGACACACCCTTCCAGAAGCGCACTGGGTGGCGCTCCAGCAGGGGCGCGCGCTCGCTGCGAAGAAAGCGCGGATTGGGGTGGCGCAGGTCGTAGAGAAACTCCGAGATTTCCTCGTATCGTTTCAGGGGATCGATATGCACCGCCTTGCGCACGGCACCGTCAATCCATGCCGGGATCCCGAGTTTGTTATCCAGCAGTGACTGGTACACCAGTTTGCGCTGTGCCGAACGGCTCGTTGCCTTTGCTACATTCGTGCCGTAGGGCAGTCGCCCCGACAGCATCTGGTAGGCAATAAGTCCGAGGGAGAACTGATCGGATCTGGGCGTGCCCGTAAAGCCAACGAAGTATTCCGGCGCCGCATACTGGGCAGTACCCAGAATTTGCTCAACTTGTCCCTTGCCTCCGATCTCCGCGACACCGGCAATGTGCACCGATCCGAGATCGATGAGCTTCACCGTACCGTTGCGGTCGATCATGACATTGTTCGGCCGCAGGTCCTGGTGCAGCATCTCGTGTCGATGCAGTGCCTGCAGGCCCTGGGCAATCTGTTCTACGATGCCCCGTACGGTTTCGACATCGGGTCGAGGATGGTCCCGCATCCACTGGGCGAGGGTCTGGCCCTCGATGAACTCGGTGACAATATAGAGGTAGTTCCGTTTGCGCGTCTGCTCGCAATGTTTCACTACGTGGACATTGTCGATGCGGCGTGCGACCCACTCCTCCATCAGGAAGCGGTCGAGATATTCGGGATCATCGCGCAGGTCAACGGACGGGACCTTGAGCACGACCTGCTTCTGACTGTTGGTATCAATCGCGAGGTATACATGGCTGCGGTTGCTGCCATGCAGTTCGCGGGCGATTTCGTATCCATCGAAGATCATCCGCGGGCGGAGTTCCGGCGGCAGGGGTAGTTCCGATATCTGCCTTTGCAACTCATTGATCGCGGGATCAGGCAGCCGCTCGATTCGGGCGATCTGTATGGTCAGATTGTCGGTGCTGCCCCGCCGCAAGGCCTCCTCGGCGATCACTTCCGCCGCCTGGTCAAGATCGTCGGCGTGTTGGCGGAAGGTCTCCAGCACGAAGCTTTCGGGTACGAATTCG
This sequence comes from Acidiferrobacteraceae bacterium, assembly GCA_037388825.1. Classification (NCBI taxonomy): domain Bacteria; kingdom Pseudomonadati; phylum Pseudomonadota; class Gammaproteobacteria; order Acidiferrobacterales; family Acidiferrobacteraceae; species Acidiferrobacteraceae bacterium. Next base: position 8,494 of record JARRJV010000061.1, read on the forward strand.
TAGATGCCGTCCGTTGCCAGGACGAAGGCATCGCCGACTTCGATGGCGAGGGACTGGTAGTCGATCTCCAGCCGTTCCTTCATGCCCAGGGCACGGCTGAGAAAACTCTTTTCACGCGAGACCCACAGGCGGTGGTCCTCGGTCAGTTGTTCGAGGTGGTTGTCGAGAATCCGGTAGACACGCGCGTCGCCGGCACTGAAAACATGCGCGGTGCTGGATTTGAATACCAGCGCGCTGAAGGTGCAGACATAGCCGCGATTGATGTCGTAGCGATACGGACCGTTGCGCGTTTGCGCGTACAGCCAGGAATTGGCCGCCAGCAGTACCCGTTGTACCGAGGTCTTGACCGACCACGATTCGGGCGTGCTGTAGTAGTCCTCGAAGAAACCCCGGATTGCCGTCTCGCTGGCAAACTGGCTGACTTCGCTGCTGCTGATGCCATCGGCAAGCGCTATCCCAATCCCCTTCGAACTTAGAAGCGGTTCTTTCGGAACGGTTGCGCCGTGAAAATCCTGGTTCACCGGCTTGCGACCCTTGTCCGAGTATTGCCCAATGGCGATTTGCAGTGGCATCGACATGTTCACAAGAGACCGGCCCCTTCAGGAAAGGGGCCGGCAATTCAGCTTGCGAAAAAATCAGGCAACCTTCTTCAGGACGACGCGCTCCGCACTGGTTCGAACGTGCGTGTAGTACAGCGGCAGTCCCACCAGCACAAATCCGCCCACCATGTTGCCCAGTGCGGTCGGAATTTCATTCCAGACAAAGTAGTCGGCAACGGTGAAGCCACCACCCATGATCATGGAGAACGGGAACAGGAACATGTTCGCATGACCGGCATCCACATGGCCATCATCTTGCTGGTAGCCGAGGTGGAAATCATGGCGCCAACCACACCCATGGACACCATCCAGTTGCATAGCATGCCGCGGATGAAAATGGTTACCCAGCCTTCCATACCGTGCGACTTGTAGCCCAGGGTACGGGCTTCACCGATGTGTCCGACCTTCGCGGCGATGGCACCGCCGTCCGTGGTGTAGCCGTAGGTCAGGATGAACGACATCATGAACGCAACCGCTAATGCCCCGGCGAAGTTGCCGATGAAGACCAGACCCCAGTTGCGCATCACCTGGCCAAAGGTCACGCCCGCACGCTTGTCCAGCAGCGCCAGCGGAACCAGCGTGAAAACACCCGTGAGCAGGTCGAACTTCATCAGATACAGCATCATGAAGCCCACCGGGAACAGAAGCGCGCCCACTAGCGGCGAGCCGGTCTTGGTCGCGACCGTGATCGCAAACACCGCAGCCAGCGCCAGAATTGCGCCCGCCATGAATGCACGGATCAGAGTGTCCTTGGTGGACATGTATACCTTCGATTCTCCCGAATCGACCATTTTGGTTACAAATTCCGATGGTTCGAGATAAGACATAGCAAGCTCCCCTTCAGTTTAAGTAGAACAATTTCCCAGGCTGGCAAAAAATTCGATTCCCGTGACGCGAGATCGGCGATCTCGCTGAGCCCAAACAAGCTGCAGTTCGAACATCCCAACAAAAAAGCCCCAAGTGCCGCGGCCAGATTGGCCTTTGACACTCAGGGCTTCGTTACCCGCGCAGCTGTGTTGGGCTCCGACCTGCGACTACTGTTCAGGTCAAAGCCGGAAAACGTGTTCGCGAACCACTGGCGTCGTTGCCCAAAACGGGTTCGCTAAGAAAACAAAAGCAATCGCCGTGCCAGAGAAACAAAAATTGATTTTTCAAACACTTAGGCTTGGCAGTCTGGTGGCAGGAGGTTGTCCGGCGCACTTGTCGGGTGCGCGCCCGCACCATGGTGATGCGCGGACGGACCAATCGGCTGGACACAGCCCGTTCCACGGTGAAAACTGAACTCCGGATACAGAGGCCGCCGATGCTGCATGGACACTCGGAAAACCGATTGAAAGCCTGCGTTCACAAACTGCTGGCGAAGCTAGGCCTCGTGCACCCAAAGCGTGTGGAAGTGGTGCTGCGACATCCATGGCAGTTCGGCAAAGGCGTGTTCCGGGCCATGCGGGAACAGCAGGTGCTGCTGTTGGCCGGGGCCGTTGCCTACAATACCCTGCTGTCCCTGATTCCCATTCTCGCCCTGATTCTTCTTGGTTTGTCGCATCTGACGCCGACCGACAAACTGCTGGCAACTACCCACGATGCGCTGGGAGTGGTGGCCCCCGGACTGGCCGACCAGCTGACTGCTGAAATCAAATTATTCATCTCTAACTGGCGTTTCATTGGCACGATCGGCGTGATCTCGCTGGTGTTCTTCAGCTCCCTGGCTTTTACCTCGCTGGAGAACGCCATGTCCCTCATCTTCTATCATCGGGTGAAGCACCGGCGGCATTTCCTCGTGTCGGCCATCATCCCCTACATATATATATTGGTACTCGCCATTGCCCTTTTGCTGATCACTTCGCTCAGCTCGGCACTTCATACCCTGGAAGGTTCGCCCTTCCACATGTTCGGCGAGGCCTACTCCCTGAGCGGCACCGCGCGCTGGGTCATGTACTTCATCGGCATCTTTGGTGAGGTACTGCTGCTGACCTCGCTCTATCTGGTCATGCCCGTGGGCCGGCTGGCGGTACACCATGCCCTCATTGGCGGAATCACCGCCACCATCCTGTGGGAACTGACCCGCCATTTCCTCGTCTGGTATTTCTCCACCCTGTCCCTGGTGAACCTGGTGTACGGCACCTTCGCCGCCGCCATCATTATCCTGCTCAGCCTCGAAGTCGGCGCGCTGATCCTGCTCGTCGGTGCCCAGGTCATCGCCGAATATGAGCGCATCAAGGCCTGAGTTCGGCG
>JARRJV010000062.1 GCA_037388825.1 Acidiferrobacteraceae bacterium
GGCTTGCTGCTAGCGCTCTGCGTGGCAGTCATCGTCCGGGAACGAAAGATGTTCTTCCAGCAGGCCTTTGCCCGCTCGGGACAAACAACGGCCTGACCCCCGGCCGAGGACCCGCCCCCCGAGAACCTTCCGGATGACACTCGTCGTCGCGGACCAGCAATTCCCTGTCAACGCGCTTCCTTGTCGGACGTTAGTAGGGATCTATACTGTCAATTCAGGGTTTTCTTGCCAAACCCGAATAATTTCCGAGAAATAAATGGGAGATCTCCAAATGTCGATCAGGGACTTTTCGCTTCGTACCCGCTGGCTGGGCACCGCCGCATTTGCAATATTGACATCCTTCCTGCTCGCCGGCTGCGGCGGCACCACCGGCGGCGGGGTCGGCACAGTCCACTATGCCCTGCCCAGTGTACCGACGACTGCAGTGTCCATCGATTCGAGCAGCAGCACCAACGTGACCAAGGACGCCCTGGGCGCTGCCACCGGAACCCTCGACAGCAGTGCCGCGGGCGTCTCCGGATTCACCAGGAGCAATAACACGGTCAAGCTCCACCTGAACGAAGCGGTAGCTTTGGCCAACAAGTTTGTGGCCAAGGGGGCTACGGCGGACATGCAGGGACTTACCGCTACGGTCAATTGCAGCACAACCGGAACGATCAAGGTCACCACTTCCGGCAATGACTGGAGAATCGATTTCAACAATTGCGGAGATCCGGCCCTGTATGTGACCGATGGATCCATCGCCGCCACCAATGTCCAGCGGACCGGCACCGCATCCTCGCCCCCCTTCAGCGTATCGGCCCACTACAGCTACGATCTGACATTTACCTACAACTCGGGCGCCACACAGATCGAAGAGATGGGCAAATTCGACATCAACTTCGGCGACGACGGCAGTAACATCCTCACCAGCGTCATCACCAATGGCGAGATGGGCATCGCCAACATCACCACCGGAAAGTCCATTGTTGTCAGCAACATCAATCGGACCCGTAGCTGCGACAGCTATGACTCGTCCACCTGGACCTGCACCGGCACCTTTTCCGAATACGGCGGCTATACCGTCGCGGGCGATGTCTGTGGCGGCTCCTTTACGGTGACCGTACCGTCGGCTTCGCCCATTACGGTAGACCTGGGCGCCGGTGCCCAGCATCCCTACTCGGGCATCATTCAGGTGGATGGGGCCCACAACTCGCAGCTGATCATCACCGTCAATGACGACGAGTTGGGCACCACCGGCGCGGCCTACGATCTGCACCTGGCGGGTGATCCTGATACCACCGATACAGTGGTTGTCGGTGGCGAGTGGTCGCTCGATGCGGATTGGGGCACGATCTGACCATCGCTGCTCGCAAGCGGAAAAAAGGCGCCACAAATGTGGCGCCTTTTTTCTTTCCCGGTAGGTCCCGTCAGTTCTTCGCACCCGTGCCGGAAGCAGCCGTTGGGATCTGTTCGCCTTGCCCGCCTTCATCTTCGGTGGCCGAAGATTCTTCGCGCGGTTCCTTCTTCGGGCGGTCCGGAAGCAGGACCCCGGTATAGAAGGGATCGCACTTCCCTGCCGCCAGCAGGGCCTTGGCGGATTTTGCCAGGGCATCGATCACCGGCCGGGTCAGGGTCAGGAGAATGTTCAGTTTCTCGATGCGTGGTGAGGCGATCGGACCGTCGATCGTCTGGCTGGCAATGGCACAACCGCGTTCATTCACCACGGCGATCCGCAACTTCTGAAACTGACGGTTCGGCAGATTCACACCGCCTTTCATTGCCAGCAGGTATTTCGGTGTTTCCAGGGCGACATCGCTGGCCCGCGCGATTCCATCGGCGATGGTCCAGCTTGAGTTCAGACGCAGGATCCGGTTGCGGGTCGTGCCCGACTTGCCGAACTCCAGGAATACGTTGGCGATATCCATTCCCTTGGTCGCGGTTGCGCCCAGCGGCCCGATAAAGAAATAGGCCGCGGCATCCACCAGATTGTATTGCTGCGACTTAATGGTTCGGGCAATCAGGGCGTCCAGATCCGTGGTCGTCAACTCCAGATCCGTACCTGTCAGCGCTACAGTGCCTTTGAGGGTTGCGGGCCAGGAAGCCGGATCGGCCCCCATGGCCGTCAGATCCCCGTCAAGATTAAGGTGGCCTTGGGCGAAGGGCTTGCGTCCGAGCAAGGCGGAGGACTCGCTGGCGTCGAAATGATGCAGGGAAAACTCCGCGTGAATGGAAGGTGTTCCTCCGGAATCATCCCACGTCGCCACAGCCTTGGCGATGCCTCCCAGGACCCTGGCCCGGGAAACCTCGATCACGAGTTTGCCGGAACGAAGGTGAAAACTCGCGTCGGTCGGGCCGATTTCCAGTTCGCGCAATTTCGCCTCCCGAAAATTCAGATAGGCCTTGAGTTCCAGATTTTGTTGAACGGCAGGCGTGGCGGCGGGTGCCTCTGACTGCAGCGGGTACAGGGCAACATTGAACTGGTGAATCGAGTACAGGACTTGGCCGGCAGAATCGGCGACATCGATGCTGCTGTTTCGCAACTCCACCTTGTTGGGCAGTCGTACGGCTGGTTTCGCTGCACCGTTTCCGCTTGCGCCCGGCTTTGCCACTGGCACGAGCGGAATCTGCGGAACTCCCCCTGCATCGACCACCAGGTGCAGCCTGACACCGTAGAGGTCCAGGGAACGAATAGACAGTTGCCGGTGCAATAACGACACCAGATCAAAGCTGGCCTGAAACTGCCGCACCGTAGCCAGATTCCGGCCATCCCGGGACAGCTCCACCTCCTGCAGGGCGGCGCCCGGCGTGGGCAAGAGCGTCGCGCTAATGACGCCCTTGATCTGTACCTTGTATCCGGTTGTCGTCGTCAGGAACTGCTCCAGTTGGGCCCGTTGGGTATTGAGCCAGATACTGGCGCCAAACTTGGCCGCCCAAAGCACGACCAAAAACACCAAAACCGGTATGACGACTCGTTTTCGGAGCAGCTTTTCGCGAATGTTGCTGGTACGCGGCATGGTCACCTTTTCCGAAGATGGGCCGGCGGACAGGTCGTATCTACACACTGGACAGCAGATGATCGTACAAATTCCCGATCGAGTGAACCGCCGATCGTCGCCGACTTCCGGGCCCCGATGATGGAGCAAGATCCGGGTGGCGCCATCCAGGTGATCATAGTAGCGTCGCCCACATGAACAGAATTGACGCCTGTCAATCGAATGACTACCAACGGGTGGAAAAGGCGATTGACTACATTCGCCAGAATCTTTCGCGACAGCCGGAGCTGGCGCAGATCGCGGCCCACGTCGGACTGAGCCCGTATCACTTCCAGCGTCTTTTCCGACGGTTCGCCGGCGTCAGTCCGAAACGGTTCCTGGAGTTCCTGACCGTCGGTGAGGCAAAACGTCTGCTCGCGCGCTCACACTCCATCCTGTCCGCCGCGGACGGAGTCGGACTCTCCGGGCCCGCCCGGCTCCACGACCAATTCGTATCCATCGAGGCCGCGACCCCGGGCGACTTCAAGCGCCACGGTGCGAACCTGACCATACGATACGGTTTTGGACCGAGCCCATTTGGAGAGGTGCTTGTGGCAAGTACAGCCCGCGGGATCTGCGCCCTTTCCTTCACGGATGTGGGCAACCGCAGTCGCGAGATTCAGGTGCTGCGAAGCGCCTGGCCTTTGGCCGGGTTCGCGCGCGACGATACACACGCGCGCACCACCGCGCAGAACCTCTTTGACACAGCCGGTTCCCACGCTCGCCCTGTGCACCTGGCAGTTCAGGGAACCAATTTCCAGATCCAGGTGTGGAATGCCCTGCTCCGGATCCCGGCCGGCGCGCTGGTTACCTACGGCGATATCGCCCGCTCAATCGGCAAGCCACGCGCGGCGCGTTCGGTGGCGTCGGCGATTGGCGCCAATGACGTCGGGTTCCTGATACCATGTCATCGGGTCATTCGTAGCAGCGGCGTCCTGGGTGAATATCGATGGGGGGAGTCGCGCAAGGCAGCCATCATCGCCTGGGAACAGGCTTCCACATTCACGGGCAACGAATGATCGCTCCCTCCCAAGGCAAAACCAGGCGATGCCGGTGGAATCAATAGGTGTAGAACCGAATACCAGGGCCCGCCAGATGGCGGGGCCGTCTCAGGCCAGACGGCGAAACCGGATCGCGGCGCGGATGGCGGCGATCAGCCCGCGCGAAAGCCATTCCAGATCCCACGGCATGCCACGGCGGCGCACATCGAGCAACAAGGCAATGCGGGGCTGGTCACTGGCGTTTCGGACCTCATGAGGAAAGGTATCGTCCCAAAGCAGGCTGTCACCGGAGCCGATACGGTAATCGACGCCGTCGATGGTCAACACCGTTTGTGGATGGCCTTCGGACGTGGCTGGAACACAAAGCCCGAGATAGTAACGAAGAATTCCGCGAAACGGTCCGCGGTGCCGTGGAATGTGCTTATGCGGGGCGAGAAAGGAATAAGTCGCCGATAGCACCTCGGGAGTGGATTCGAGCAGTGTCGCAAGGACAGGGGAACGCTCCAGATTCCGCGGGAACGGAACCCCATAGGCCTTGAGCACAAACACCCGCCAGTCGCGGCCATCATTGGCCGAGATGCTCTCCTGCTCCGCCATCAACTCATGGAACCGGGGGATACCCGTGATTTCTTCCGCAAGCCGCAGCGCCTCGTCCCGCAACGCCGGCCACGCGTCGACGTATCGCCGGGCGGAAGGAAATCGATCCATGACATCAAGGATGGCCGGGTCGGACAGACGCTTGTCGTAGATCCTGCGAATCAGGGCAGTTGCATGCTCGTAGGCGGTGCTCACGATCCCGAGCGGAAGATCGGTTCCGGTTCGGAATCCACCGCCTGAATCGACCAGGCCTCGCCGCCGTTGACGGCCAGAACCGCTCGGGACGCGGGCATGGATAGAATGGTAGTCACCCGTGTCTGTGCGTATTTTGCCAAAACACGGCTGTCGCCGGTTGATTCCAATACCGGTTTGCAGAAATAGAGCTGTACCTCCGTAGTCCTGACCGACAGGATCCGCAACAGGTGGGAAACGAAGGCGACGTCCCCAACGAAGGGCGCGATGTAGTCGCGACTTCCGTTTCTCCGGTAGCTCAACGCCACCGGTTGCACCTGAACCTTTGCCCGTTGCGCACTACGAAATAGGGCGCGATGAAAAGGCAGCACGCGGGAACCATCTGTCGTCGTCCCTTCCGGAAAGAGCGCTACATGCTTTCCCTGGCCAAGCCGGTCGGCGATCTCATTGGTCGCACGATTGAGACCCACCATGCTTCCGCGACGCAGGAACAGCGTCCCGGTCGCGGCCGACAGCCAACCAACAAGCGGCCACCGGCGCACATTGTCCTTGGAAAGAAAACTCATGGGTCGCACCGAGTTCAGCGCCACGATGTCGATCCATGAGACATGATTCGCGACCATTAATGCCGGCCCTGAAACCGGCTCACCGACAACGGTAATCCGCAGGCCCAGGATCCTGGCGACCCGGGACATCCAAGCCTGAATGATCTCTTCGCCCGGCTTGTCCAGAAACCATCGATTTCCGAACCGGATCCGCAAGTACGCTGCCGCGGCAAAACCGCCGGCGATAAAGGCGAACAACATTGTCGCCCGTCCGGACAGCTGAACCAGTCTTCTCATACCGAGTTTTGCTCGAGGAAATGCCGTGCATACCGGCGGGCAATGTGTTCACGCTTGACCAGCACAAACACGTCGGCAACGCCGAAATCCTCATCGAGACAGGGTTCGCCGCAGATCACGGCACCCTGGCGCAGGTAGGCCTTGAGCAGGGTCGGTACGATGGCTTCGACGCTTGCTTCCCCCTTCCGGGGTCCGAGAGGAACACGGGGTTCGACGCGTAGCTGCTCCGGTGCAAAGTGGTGCGCACGCAGGAAGTCGGCCACGCCGTACACATAGCTCATGCCTCCCTCGATGGGGATACTCGCGCACCCAAAGAGGTAGTCGATGTCGTCCACCATGGTGAAACGCGCCAGCCCCTGCCACAGGACCGGCAGCGCCGCGCCGCGCCGATAGTCGCTGTGGATGCAGGTCCGCCCGATCTCGAGAAATCTGCCGCCGAGGGCATGAATTGCGCCGATATCGAACTCGGTCTCGGAATAAAATCCGCCGGCCCTGGCCGCGCCGTCGTTGTCCAGCAGGCGAGTGGTTGCAACCGCCTCGCCGGTCCGGACATCCCGCACCAGCAGGTGATAGCAGAACGGGTCAAAGCGATCGTGATCGAGGTCATCCGTGGAATGCAGGTCCGCGCCCATCTCTTGTGCGAAGACCCGGTAGCGCAAACGCTGACATTCGCGGATCTCTTCGGGGCTGTGGGCAACGGAGACGGCGTAACGATTGGCGCGGCCAGCTTCCGGCTCCGCGGGACGGGTTCTGCGCAGGGATGATGTCGGCAAGATCGCAATCCTCGTGATTGACTCACGGCGGACTTTAGCGACCCCGTTTGACGATTCAGTTACGTTGGTATGTCGGGAATATGAAGCTTCGAACCCGTGCCCGGGACCTAGGGGCTGACCCTTCCGGCCGTGGCGCTTGAGCGAACGGCCTCCCGCTCTCCAACCGCTTCGTACCATTGCTTCAGGTTTGGATAGGTATCGAGGTCGATTTCGCCCACATCTTCCACTACCGTCAACCACGGCCACAGGATCATGTCGGCGATGGAATAGGTTCCGGCAAGATAATCACGATCGCCCAATTGCCTTTCGAGCACCGCGAAGTAGCGGATCAGTTTGTCGCGATAGCGCTGGAGCACTGCATCGGACATTTCGTCCGAGGCATACACCATATAATGGTATAGCTCCCCCATCACCGGCCCCACATTCGCGGCCTCGAACAATAGCCATTTCATCACGTCCGCACGATCACCGCTGTCCTGGGGCAGAAACTGTCCGGACTTCTCCGCAAGGTAGTACAGCACCGCCGCCGATTCGAAAACGGCCGTCCCGTTGTCCTCGTCGACAATGGCCGGCACGGTCCCGTTTGGGCTGATGGCCAGGTATTCCTCCGTCGCATTGGCGTCGCTATGCTTCTCCAGGGCCCGGACCGTATAGGGGAGACTGGTCTCTTCCAGCATGATCAGGGCCTTGCGGATGTTGGGACTGATGCTCATCAAGGTATAGAGGGTGATCATCGTTCTGATTTCCTGATGTAATGGGTCGAGACCCGGATCCTGGGTCGTTTTTTGGGCGTGATTGTACGATCAATCGGGCGATGTGCGAAATGGCGCAGTCACACGATCGTCAATGCTTGCGATCCAAACTAGGTATTGCGTGCGGCGAGGCGATGCTTGGCAAAAATCGCTGCCAGGGAGGCGAGAAACAGTCCAATCAACGGTCCGACGACCGGGAGCACCAACAAATCTCCGGGCGAGCCCGCCGTTGTCGCGCCATACAGCACACTGGCGTAGAGGTAATACTTGATCGCCATGCCCAGAAACGTCGCGGGCACGAAGTGTCCAACTGGACATTCGAGCAGGCCGGAACTGTAGTTGATCACAGAATGGGGAAACCCCGGCAAGATGCGCATGGCGAAGATAGTAAAGAAATGGTCGTGGTCATGGAGCACACGATACGCACGGGAGCTCTGGACACGCTGAATCCAGGCCTCGCTCACACGTTCCGAAAAGTAGTATGCACCCACTCCACCGATGGTTCCGCCAATGGATAGGACAAGGGCCGCGTTAGTGGGCGGGTACAGGGGCGCGGCAACCCACAGCACGCAAGATCCAGGCAAGGCGAACATATACAGGATGACCTGCAGGTACCAACCAAACATCATAACCCGAGTAGCCTGTCAGTGCATATCCACCATCATTAGCTTCAACCAACGAAAAAGCTGCATCATATTCGGATCCTCCATAAGTTTGAGACCATGAAATGGTGCCATCCGCGTCAGTTTTAACCAGCCAAAAATCATCCTGTTTAAAAAGAACAGATTCTGTGGTGCCTGCTATGGCGTATCCGCCATCAGAAGTCTCAACCAAAGAATAAGCTCTATCATTGTTGGATCCTCCATACGTTTGACTCCACAATGTAGCAGCCTGAACCGAACCAAAAGGCACAATAGTACCTAACGCTGAAAACAAAAGTGCCATCATGAAAGCCGCCGCTAACACTTTCAACCAAAGCACCAAACAATACTACGTTAAACACCCACTTATCTTTTGCGGAAAAAAGGGAGTTACGAGGGAGATATCTCCACACTATAGGGATGCAATTCCCATCCCCAGCTCTTTCGTTATTTTGATACTCATTCATCTTCTTCAGGTTGGCTGAATTCCGTGGGAAGTTAAAGAAGTGCGCATTATGTCTCGTAATCCCGCATGTGTTCAAGGATTACTTTGTCTTTGATTGTGATTGTACAGAGTTTGTGATGTTTCTTGATTTTGCCGTAATCACTCATTAAAACGCTATATTCGTATTTTGCTACAAGGTCTCCAACCGCGTATTCAGCGTTCTTATAATAACTGTCTGACTGGTGATTCAGCGTTTCATTGTATTTGTCTGAATATTTTAGTATCTGTGATGGTTCATTCTGTTTTTCATGTTTCCATACTGCGTTATGTGAATAACTAGGCACTATTTCGTTTTCTGGAAGTATGAACCCGTTATCATACATTACTTTTGCAACTGGGGGCAGTTCTTTATGAAGTTCAAACATGGAGCATATTATGGCAAAATCGGTTTTACCAATAACATTTTCGTCTCTGAATTCCATTAATTTCTTCACGCAATCATAAGCCGTGTCAGAATCTGCAAACTCAAGCGTTGTAAAAAAACCAAGTTTAATCGATTTCACATTAAACACCCAAATCTGCTTCAACAGCCAAATTTAAAAGGTTTGCAGTCCGATTCCCAACTCCAAAGACTACTCTTTCCTTGGGACATAGCAGAAGTTCTATTTTCATCGGATTCATCCAGGCCACAGAGGTTTTAACCAGTTTTAACATGGCTAAGAACGAACGTTTCTTCACCTAAAGATTTTTGCATGAGATCCTTAACGGCTACATTTAGGTTGCCTTAATAGTAAGGTCTAACAATCTTCTCAACGAACTCAGTGAGCAAAGCCGCCGA
>JARRJV010000063.1 GCA_037388825.1 Acidiferrobacteraceae bacterium
GTGCCGAGGTCGCAAGACGGCAGCAGGAATATGGTTTCAACCTGCTGCCCCGCGCCGAACCCCCAACCCTGCTGCGCATCGCGCTGCGCCAATTCGAAAGCCCCCTGATATATGTCCTGTTGCTGGCGGCGGCGGTGTCGCTGTTTCTGCGAGAATTTACCGACGCCGGCTTCATTTTGCTTGTACTGCTGATCAACGCGATCATCGGCACCTGGCAGGACTACACCGCGCAGCGCTCGGCCGAGGCCTTGAGCAAACTGGTGGCGATGCGTGCCCGCGTCTACCGCGACGGCGACACCCGCGTGGTCGATGCAGAGGACCTGGTACCGGGCGATATCGTCTTGCTCGAATCAGGCGTCAAGGTGCCTGCCGACCTGCGACTGCTCGATAGTCACGGCCTGGAATGCGATGAGTCGCTGCTGACGGGTGAGGTACTGCCCGTTCGCAAGCGCCCGGAGGACATCCTCGATCCCGGGTGCCCGCTTGGCGACCGCTTCAATCTCGCCTTTGCCGGAACCATTGTCACCCACGGCCGCGCCCGCGGCGTCGTGGTTTCCACCGGCCTCGCCACCGCGCTCGGAGAAATCGCCGCCACCGTTCTGGGGGGCGAGTCCTCCAAACCGCCGCTGCTGGTCCGCATGGAGCGGTTTACGACGCGTATCGCCTTGTTCATTGGAGCCGCGGTCGCGCTGATGGCCGCGGTTGCGCTGTGGCGCGGTATGGTCTGGCACGAGATCTTTTTTCTTGCAGTGGCGCTGGCCGTGTCCGCCATCCCCGAGGGACTCCCGGTCGCGATGACGGTTGCCCTCGCCGTAGGCACGGAACGCATGGTGCGGCGAAGCGTGATCGTGCGGCGACTGGTGGCCGTGGAGTCGCTGGGTTCATGCACCTACATCGCCACGGACAAGACCGGCACACTGACCGTGAACCAGATGACGCTACGGCAACTGCGCTTCCCGAACCAGGGGCCAACGACCGTCACTGGCGAGGGACTCGTGCCCGATGGCCTGATCCTGCCGCCGGGCGACGCCGACGCCGACGCCCATGAACGGCATGTGGCGCGCATCGCCCTTGCCGGCGCCCTCGCCAACGAGGCGTTCTACGGGCAACGGGAACGCGAATGGACCTTCAGCGGCGATGCCGTCGATGCCGCATTGCTGGTATTCGCGCACAAGGCGGACATCCATCAACCAGATATTCGCGAACGCCACCCCGAGATCGCAACCATTCCATTCGAGCCGGAGAATCGCTTTGCCGCCAGCCTGAACAGCGTCGACGGCCAACACCTCGTCTCCGTCAAGGGCGCGGTGGAAACGGTGCTGGACATGTGCGATCGCATGGTGACCGACGACGGCGACATCGCGCTGGTGCGCGATGAGATCCTGGCCCAGGCGGATTCCATGGCCAAGGATGGGTATCGCGTGCTGGCCCTGGCCGGAGGCATTGCCGAGGACGGGAGGCCGGAATCGTTTGCGCGCCAGCAGTTGCGCGGCCTGAGTTTCCTCGGTCTCGTCGGAATGATCGATCCCATGCGGCCGGAAGTGAAAGATGCCATGGTTGCCTGCCGTCGTGCCGGTATCCAGGTGGCTATGATCACCGGCGATCATCCGGTTACCGCGCTTTCCATTGCACGCGATCTGGAAATGGCCGGGGAGATGGAGCACGTCGTTACCGGGACCCAGCTTGCCGAGGCCGTCGCAAGCGGGGGCGACGATGGACTGGACCGTGTGACCCATGGCGCGCGCGTTTTTGCCCGGGTCGAGCCGCGGCAGAAGCTGGCGGTCGTGCAGTCCCTCGGCCGCAACGGTCATTACGTCGCTGTGACCGGTGACGGCGCCAACGACGCCCCGGCACTTCAGTATGCCCATGTCGGCGTGGCCATGGGTCGGGGCGGCACCGATGTTGCGCGCGAGGCCGCCGATATCATCCTCGCGGATGACAACTTCGCTTCGGTCGTCGCCGGCGTGGAGGAAGGGCGTGTCGCCTACGCGAACGTGCGCAAGGTCATCTTCCTGCTGATCTCAACCGGTGCCGCCGAGATCGTGCTGTTCGCCCTGGCACTGGCCGCGGGACTGCCCTTGCCGCTGGGGGCGGTGCAACTGCTGTGGCTCAACCTCGTCACCAACGGCATCCAGGATGTGGCGCTGGCCTTCGAACCGGCCGAGGGCGGCGAAATGAACCGGCCTCCGCGATCACCACGCGAGGGTATATTCAACCGCATCATGCTCGAGCGGGTCGTGCTCTCTGCGATTGTCATCGGCGTGATCGCCTTTGCCCTGTTCTGGTGGCTGCTTCACAAGGGATATAGTGAATCGGAGGCGCGGAATATCTGCCTGCTGCTGATGGTGTTGTTCGAGAACATCCAGGCCTTCAACAGCCGTTCGGAGACCCTATCCGTGTTTCGTCACAACCCGCTTCGCAACCGCCTGCTGCTGTTCGGCGCCATCGCGGCACAACTGGTTCATATCGGTGCCATGTTCACACCCGGGTTGCGCGAGATGCTCGGCGTCCAACCCGTCAGCCTCGAACTGTGGTTGCAGTTGTTGGTGTTGTCACTCGTCCTGCTCCTGGTCATGGAGCTGCACAAGCTTTTCCTTGCCCGTCGCTAATCGCTGCGTGAACAAGGATGGGGTGGCTCACACCGATTCCGACAACCACGCCATCGCCATGTTTGTCGCGATCGGAAAGGGCGCGCGCGATCCCTGGCCGCGAGCCGGGCAACCTCCCCTGGAATCCGTCACTGCCAGCGATCGGTTCTGAGCAGGTAGAGGCGGACGGATTGGAAATTTATCCCGCCGTTCGCCTCTTCCACAAAAGGCGCTCCGCAAATAGCACAGCAATCGCGAAGGCAAGGGAAATCAGTCCAAATACCCTGGGATCATAGAATGAGCCGTGAACCGGAAACATCTGCCAGGAAAGATTGATCATGGCATGGAACAGGGTGGCGCCGAACACGCTCCCGCCCGTGTGTGTATACAGCCATACCATGATGACTCGCAACGACACCGTGCCCAACGACCACCACAGGATCCAGTCCATCGATCGTTGAACCTGCAGCAGCAGCGATACATGCCACACCGCCCATACGCAGCCAAGCAGCAGGCCGGTCACGAGGACTCCATTGCGCCGCAGCAGGCGCTCCGTGGCGTATCCGGTCCAGCCGATTTCCTCGGCCATGGCGCCGACCAGGACCACGGCCGCGAGCGCGAATACCGACAGGTCGATTGCGCCTGGCGCCGGAATCGGCTTGCCGGTGGCACGAATGAACCAGAACGCCAGAATCGCGATCGCCGGGTTGATCAGAAGGACGACAAGGAACCAGCGCCAGTTCTTCACGCGCCCGTAGTCATACGACCTGCGCAGAAGCTCAAGAACGCCGGAAAAGCGACGGTCGCGGTAGACGAAAAGGCAGGCCACAAGCGTGGGGACAAGCACGGCGATCGCGCTCAGAGGGACGCCGGGCAATAGTTGGATTGGCACCAGCGCCCCGGCCACCAGGAACGGAATCGTGAGAGCGAATACCAGCGCCACGTAGCTCGTGACGGAACCCTGCCGATTAGTCATAGGAGCCTCGCAGGCGTCAACGATTGCTCTCGGACCCGGTTTCCCGGGCCGAGTGCACAAAGGCGAACAAAAGGCTTGCGACGACCATGATGGATGCCAGCACGTGGAAGAAGCGCCCCAGGGACTCCGCGGAGTCGAGCATGCCCCAGTGAATCAGCAGGAAGTTCCAGTCGTGGATGCGATCGCCGTTTCCCACCAGGGGCAGGGCCTGGGTGCGGGCGTCGGCCATGTAGACCGCCATGTACATCATGCTTTCGCCGAGCCAGATTCCGCATACGCCTGCCTCGAATTTCTTGTCCAGGCGCCAGAAGTAGGCAATACAGAAGATGGGAAAGACCATTTGTCCCAGGCTGCCGCCGAGCACGCCCATTACCTCGCCCAAGAAACCAAAGAAGACATGGCCGGCCTCGTGGAACAGTAGATTGGCGCCGTCAACGAAGTGATAGTGGTAGGCGAACACCAGCCACAGGACGTAGGGGACCAGCAGCAGGGCAAGGATGCGTTTCGGCGACAACAATGAGCTTTCCAGGTCCATGGGCGCTGCTCAGGGAAAACGGGGGTCACAGAGAAATATTCTCGGATATTAGAAGCAATTGCTCAAAGAAAAATCACTCAGACCCCTTTTTGTTCCGTAAAGTTTTTTATTGTGGCTCCAGACGGCATCCATTCGCGTTAGAATGACTTTGTCTGGCTCTATTGACCGGCCATCGTTCTCATTCACCATCGCAGGAGAAGCGAGATGAACCGGAAGATCATTGCGCTGATCGTTATCGTATTTCTGCTGGGGGCCGCGTACGGCGGATTCCTGATATCACGGAAGATCTCCTACGAAATCTTCTACAAGCACCTCGTTCAGCAGACTATCCGCGATATGGTCAAGCCGGATTCATTAAAGGAAGATAGCAAGCAGTAGGCATGCCTCGTATGCGGGCTCAAAGTAAGAACACCCTCAAATCGATTGTTCCGGCCCCCTCACTACAGCCGCCGCATTGTGTTGCCGTAGCAACAGGTGCCTCGCCTCCCATTCGGTCTGCGGCGCGACCTCACCGAAGAATTCCACCTTGCCGCCGATGCTCACCGCCAGCGGGATGCCGTCGCGGTAGAGGACGCGGTTGCCGGTGTTGGCCGGGACCCGCGAGCCCGGGGTAATGATTCCTGTGAGGTTCAGCGGATCGGCGGCGGAGATGGAGAGGAAGTCCTCGTTCGCGGCGGCGCGGCGCAGTTGGCGCAAAAGGCCCACGGCCTCCGGCAGGGCGAACTGTTCACCGGCGAATCCCTGGACGAAGCGCCCACCGCGAATCTCGCCGCGCGCCTCCAGGCGCCGGTAGGCATAGAGCAGATCGCGCCAGGCGGGCAGGCCCGCCTCCCGTTCCAGCAGGCGGCGGAACACCACGCCGTAGCGGCGCAACAGCGTCTGCGCCACGTGTTCCACCCGCGCCCATTCGTCTTCCTTTGTCGGAGCAGTAGTCGTTCTGCGCACCAGCGACCAGCGCCCGCCGGAATCGACGCTGGTGGCAGCGACGCGACGGTGGCGGTTTTGCGAGTAGGACGCGCGCCGGTTCTGGGGCAGGAGCAGGGCGCGCAGGCCGGCAAAGCTGTCGGCAGTCACGCGTCCCAATGCGACGAGTTCGGCCAGGGCGTCTTCCACCTGGGTACGCAGCAGTCCGGTTTCCTGTACCAGTTCGACGAAGAATGATGCCCCGTGTTCGGCCAGGGTGTCGTGCACCTTGAGCGCATTGGCCGACAGGTTCTGCTCGTCCAGCGGCGGAAGGTTTGCGCGCCAATGGATCGCATTCACGCGCGGCATGAAGGTAATCGGTGTAACCCGCACCGGCGCTGCCTTGCGCTTGCTTCCGGTTTCCCTTGGCGGTGGCGGGCGCAGCCACAGGAGCTGACCCGCGTTACATAAGGTATCGAGCAGCGACGGCTGGTAGTGCTCCATCCGTGCCGGCAACACCTGTTGTTCCCACGCCGCCGCCGGCAGTGCCAGGCCTTCCAGCTGTCCCATGACCCGCGCGAGGGCATCCGGCCCCTCGCCGCGCTCGTCCAGTCCCTGCCAGCGGAACAGGAAGCGCATGAACACCGACGCCGATACCGGTTCAATCTCGGCGCGGCGGCGATTGAGGGTGTAGCGCTGCGCCCGCGCCAGCAGGCCGCGCTCGCACCATTCCGTTTCCTCGGTCGTGTGCGTGAAGTTGCCGCGCACGACGAAGCCTTCCTGTTCCAGCGCCAGCAGCGCCGCTTCGATTTCCTTTGCATCGAGTCCGGAAGCGCGCGCAAGGGTGTCGGCGGTAATCATGGCTGTGGACTCCAGGCGCGAGCGCACGATCTCGCGCAGTCCCTCGTCGCGATCCGTGGTTTCGCCTTCATTCAGCGCAACGATCGTCGGCTCACACTGGCTGTCGGGAAACACCTCCCGTAACTGCGTCAGGCGTTCCGCCGCCACCCACAGACGCTTGCCATTGGCCAGCAGCACGCAGGCGCGGTTCTGTCTCGTGAGCTCGGCGAAGAACCCGTGCCAGAACGAGCTGGCGACCTCGTCCTCGTTGATGAAGCCGGTGACGTTGAGGGCATCATGCAGCTCGTCCGCGTTCTCCGGTGCCGGCCAGGCCTCCTTGCGCACGCGGGCAATGGCGTCTGGATCGAGGCGCCCGAGTTCGGCCGCGCTTTGCGGATCGAGATGGCGCTGCTCGCGAATGGCGAGGGTGCGCCGTTCCTCCGCCGGCGCGCCATCGAGGAAGGCATAGGGGCGGGCATTGATGATCTCCTGTGCCAGCGGTGACGGCGCCGCCAGGTCACGGGTGACCAGGCGAATCTCGCCCGCGGTCAGCCGCCGCAATAAGGCCTCCAGGCCTTCGATATCCATAGTGTCGTGCAGGCAGTCGACCAGGGTCTGGGACACCAGTGGGTGATCCGGCACCTCGCGATCGCCGCTGATGTTCTCGAAGCACGCCAACTGGTCAGGGAACACCACCGCGACCAGGTCCTCGGCGTCGCTGCGTTGGAACTGGGCCGGCACGCGCTTGCCGTTGCGCATGCGCGGTACCGCCAACGATATGTTGGCGTTCCAGCGCCAGCGGGTGGCGAACATGGGCGCATCCAGCAGCGCCTGGACCAGGATGGTGCGCACGCTGTCGGCGTGCAGGTAGCGCGCCGGCTCCTCCAGCGGGAAGCTGTGGGTTGGCCCTAAGGACAATACGATGCTGTCATCAGTCGCCGCCGCCTGCAGCTCGAAGTTGAACTTGCGGCAGAAGCGCTTGCGCAGGGACAGTCCCCAGGCGCGGTTGATGCGCGAGCCGAAGGGACTGTGAATGACGAAGTGCATGTCATCCTTCTCGTCGAAGAAGCGCTCGAAGACGATGGTGTCCTGGCTCGGGATCGCCGTCAAGGCCGCGCGCGTCGCCGCCAGGTATTCCGCCAGTTGCTGCGCGGCGACCACGGATAGTTCCAGCTCATTCACAAGCCAATGCGTCAGGACGTCGACGCCATCGTCCAGCAATTCGTCGGCGGTAGCGCGCAGGCGCGACACCGCCGCGGACAGCTCGTCCGTGCGCCCCGGGGCCTCGCCCACCCAGAAAGGGATGTTTGGCGGTTGGCCGTGGGCATCCTCCACGTAGACCTTGCCCTGTTCGATCTTGAGCATGCGATAGGAGGTGTTGCCGAGCTGGAAAATGTCGCCGGGCATGCTCTCGAAGGCGAAGTCCTCGTTCAGGCTGCCGATGGAATGGCCGTCGGGCACGAGCGCCACGTCGTAATCGAACTGGTCGGCGATGGCGCCGCCGTTCATGAGCGCGGTCATGCGCGCGCCGCGACGGCCACGCAGCAGTCCGTTGACCACATCGCGGTGCAGGTAGGCACCGCGACGGCCGCGGCGGGTGGTGTAGCCCTCGGCCAGCATGCGCACGGTGTCGGTGAATTCATCGCGCGTCAATTCGCGGTAGGGAAAGGCGCGACCCAAATGTTCGAACAATTCTTCTTCTTTCCATTCGCGCGAGGCGACCTCGGCGACGATGTGCTGCGCCAGCACGTCCAGCGGCTTCGCCGGAATGATGATGCGGTCGAGCTCGTCGCGGCGCACGGCGTCCAGCAGCGCAACGCATTCCACCAGGTCGTCGCGCGTCAGCGGGAACAGGCGACCACGGGGCGTAGCGCCGACGGCATGGCCGGAGCGTCCGACCCGCTGCAGGAAGGCGGCGATGGAGCGCGGCGAACCGAGCTGGCATACGAGATCCACGTCGCCGATATCGATGCCGAGTTCCAATGACGCGGTGGCGACGAGGATACGCAGCTCACCGTTCTTCAGTCGCTGTTCCGCGTCCAGCCGGTGTTCGCGCGCGAGACTGCCGTGGTGGGCGGTGACCCACTCGTTGCCGATGCGCTCGGCGAGAAAACGGGCGGCGCGTTCGGCGAGGCGGCGTGTGTTGACGAACACCAGCGTCGTGCGCTGTTCCTGTGCCAGTTCGGCCAGGCGATCATAGATCTCGCTCCAGGCCTCGGCCGGCATCACTGCTTCTAGGGGCGAAGCAGTCAGCTCCAGCGCCAGGTCGCGCTCGCGTACGTGACCCGTGTCGACGATGCGGCATTCACGCGGGTCCTCGCCGACGAGGAAGCGGGCGATGCGGTCCAGGGGTTTCTGTGTGGCCGACAGGCCGATGCGCGCCGGCGGCGTTGGGCAAAGCGCTGCCAGTCGTTCGAGGGACAGGGAAAGATGGGAGCCACGCTTGTTGCCGGCGAGGGCGTGGATTTCGTCCACGATCACCGCCCGCACGGTCTTCAGCATCCCGCGGCCCGATTCCGAGCCCAATAGTATGTAGAGCGACTCCGGCGTCGTTACCAATATATGGGGCGGGCGCCGGCGCATGCGTTCGCGCTCGCCCGCGGGGGTGTCACCGGTGCGCACCAGGGCGCGGATGTCCACGTCCGGCAGCTGGTGTTCCAGCAGGCTGTCACGGATGCCGGCAAGCGGCGCCTCGAGGTTTTTCTGCACGTCGTTGGACAGGGCCTTGAGCGGCGATACGTACAACACCCGGGTCTCGTCCTCGAGTCCACGCTCCAAGCCCTCGCGCACCAGCTCGTCGATGGCGGCGAGGAAGGCGGCCAGGGTCTTGCCCGAGCCGGTGGGGGCAGCGAGCAGGGTGTGGTGGCCGGCGCCGATGGCGGGCCAGGCCTCCAGTTGCGCCGGGGTCGGGCCGTCAAAAGCGCTTTCAAACCAGTGCGCTACGGCGGGATGGAAGATTTCGCGTGACATCTGCCCATCATACCCCTGTTGTCGGTCGGCGTGGCCGTGGCCGGCGCGTTTACTTATTATGTAGGGTGAACCAGGGGACGCGGCCGCGTTCCCGTGAATTGGGGTGGTGCGAGCCGTATGGAAGCCGAGAGACTGAAAAACCTGATTCCGCTGAATACGCTGACGGCGGAGGACCTGGCCCGCTTTGCCAAACGCCTGCAGGTGCAGAAG
>JARRJV010000064.1 GCA_037388825.1 Acidiferrobacteraceae bacterium
GGATCCGGGAATGCGCTATTGATCGCGTCGCCGGTATCGTAGTTCATGTAGGCGGCCGAGGCTGTGTATGTTCCACTGTGAGTCGGCTGCTCGTAGTAGACATCCACTGTATAGGCCGAATAGCTTTTTGCATTCGTCTTGGTCGCGAAATTGCCCCACGCGACATCCTGCTGGGCATCGTACGCGGCACCGATGGTCAATACTTTCTTGGTGCCAAGATAGGTTCCGAGATATCCATACCCGTATTCAGGATCGAACAGACTGTAATGCGCACGCACCGTGTATCGGGGCGAACTGTTCGGGACATCGTCTCCCTGCCTGCCGTTGGCCACCATGATCCGATACTGGAACTTGGCGTTGCCGAGATTTCCCCACATTGCGACACCTGTGTCGCGGCTCGCCCCGAATGGCGTATAGGCCAGCACCTCGGCCCGGTCCATGGTCAGGGGCTCCAGACAAGCCTCAAGATTCTCGCGTGTGAAGGGAATCTTGAACTTGCCCACAATGAAGCGCATCGCATCGGTCGAGTCTATTGTGACGTAAGCATCCTGGTAGTAGAGATTCCTGTTGTTAAAACCCTGCTGTCCATCGACCGGAGCCTCCGTCTGAACGAAAAACCCTATAAGCGGGTTGAATTGCCCGCTGAAGATCAGACGATCCCGGCGCAGGTAAAAATTGTTCAGGTCGGCTGAGTCGGTTGAAGAGGTATAACCACGGCTCTGGTACCAGGCCTGCACGTCATAGTCGATCGTGAGATAGCCCTGGCTCCCGGCCTTGATCGTTACTCCCGCATGGGCGGAAGTGGTGATTGCGAGTGCGCCCAGAAAAAAGGCGAGACGTCCGGGCAAAGTCAGTCTTTTCTTGCTTGTATTGGCTGCTTTCATGATCACTCCTCCTCTCCCGGTCTATTTGTTCGGTTGTGTGACGATGTTGCGATACGTCACGACAAGTTTGTTTGCCTCATCGCTCTGATGACAGCCGGCATTGGTGCAACTCTTGTCGGGAGCCGTCCGGGGATCCGGTACCAAGTCGGCGTGGGCAAGAGTCTTCTTCAGGAGATAGGGGCTACCGTGGTGGCAACCCACGCAATCGTTGTTGACCTGGCTATGGTCCGAATGCCACGGTTTTTCGCTGATGGCTGGTCCCCGGCCGGCAGCATGGCACTTGAAGCACGATGATGCGCCCATACCGCAGGCGTTTGCGGCCGCGATCGGTGACCATTTTGCTTCGTATCGGTGAGGGATCGCGATTGCTGCCGCGCCCCAGCCCTCGTCAAGGCGATGTACAGAGGCGACATGGTCGGCGGATCCGGACGGCTTTGGACTCGCCCCAAGTAGCGAGAGCACCAAGGCACCGCCGGTCAGGCATACCGCGCATGCGGCATAGAACAATACCGGTTTTGACAATCTTCTGAGTATTCTCACAACGGCCTGGATCATTGCTCTCTCCTCTCGCTACGTTGCTTCACTCCGTGGGTGTCGGAACGTTCGTTTTTCTGCTTTCTGTCTTTCTCTGCCTGCTCAATTTCCGCCTCTGACAAACCATGGCCACACATACACACAGGGCCGTTCTTGAACCGCAAGCGGGGCACCTTTGCCTTTGGCGCCGCTGTCTGTGCCCCGGCCTCGCCCTGCCCGGTATCCGTGCCAGCAGTCTCTCCGGCGTAGACGGATGGCAATGAAAGTACCCACACGGCAAGAACGACCAGCAAGTATTTCATCGTTTACGAAATCCCCTTTTCCTGCTTGTCCTCTAAAGGCATATTACGTGCCAATGAATGCTTCGTTTTAGAAACAGTGGGTTATGGTGAAACGGACCTCGATTTCGCGTTGCATTTACCCGCCCGCTCGCGGAGAGCCTTTCAATTTGCAACCTTGCGGATGGACTGGCCTGTGCGAGACGGAATGGAAGCCACCAGGCGCACGAGGCGATAGCGCGTAGCGACAGAACCGGAAAGGGCATCGCGCATGACCGCCAGTGTGGCACGATCATACTTCCCAGCCTGACCCATTTCGTAGCGAATCATGCGCTCATAGTGCTCCTCGGGGGCAACGTCGATGCGCAACCCGACCTTGGCCAGGGAGCTCGAGGTCGTTGCAAAGTGCGTCGTCAGTGCGGAACTGCCGCCAGGAGGGATGCGCGTATCCGCGGTCTCGCGGGTGAGCGTAGCATCGACGGTTCGACCAATGATTCTTCGTGCAAGTACATGCATGGAACCGCCATCGGGATCGAGCCGATACAACGTAACTTTCACCTTGGGGACGAGATAGGTGGGAAAATCGTGCCCGATCGCCTTGCTGCGAATCACAGCACGGGCCACGGCCAAGGATTTGCTTTCGCGTTTGACCACAAGAGAAATGTCCAGTCCCTGGCGCACCATTGCCGGATCGTGGATTCCGCGCCAAAGGTGGCGGCGATTGGGCATATGACAGGACTGGCAAGACACGCCCTCGGCCGCAAACCGGCTGGCGCGCCACTCCCGGTAGGTGTCTTCAAACAACTTGCCGTTCAGACCAGGTCCATCCGCAGGAAACTGGTGGCACCCGGCGCAAAAACGGCTGTCAAGAAAGGCCTTCGAGCTCGTGAATCCGCCGTGGGGCAAACCTGGCTTGTCGCCCGACGGCATACCTGCAAGCGGCGGAGGGCCGAAA
Source organism: Acidiferrobacteraceae bacterium (assembly GCA_037388825.1). Taxonomy (NCBI): domain Bacteria; kingdom Pseudomonadati; phylum Pseudomonadota; class Gammaproteobacteria; order Acidiferrobacterales; family Acidiferrobacteraceae; species Acidiferrobacteraceae bacterium. The sequence continues at coordinate 2,652 of JARRJV010000064.1, forward strand.
CGCCTGTGGTGGCGAACGTGGCACCCGGCGCAAATTAGTCCGCGACGAAAAAGGTCCGGGCTCACATAGGTGGGAAGCGGTGACGAAGGGTGGCCCGGCCAGCGGAATTCGCGCGCCGCCAGTGCTTTTTGCTCCGCGAGCGGCGCGTGGCAACGCATGCACTTGTTGGTCTGCATTTGGTTCATGATGCGGAACTGCCACAGCAGCCCGGGGCCGACACTGTGGCTGTGCAGACTGGTGCGCCAGTCATCGTACTGCTTCCGATGACATCGGCCGCAGGATGCGGGTGCGAGAGAGGCGGTCAGTGAAGAATAATTCCCGGGCGGTGACCCCTCCGGCGCCAGTGGATAGGCCCAGTGCCGCTTGAGGAAGCGGGCGACGGTATCATTGCCCGGAATAACACCCGTAGCGTAGGCGGTTCGCCGGTGCAGATACAGTACACCAGCAACGGCGATACCCACGAGCAGTATGCCGGTCACGATCCACGTCCTTCTTGCCCCAGCGTTCACCCGGGTCTCAGCCTCCGCCATCTACTGTAACCCAATCGGGCGTCGGCAATGAAAGCCGGGGCTCTGACGCGACCACGAGATCTCACGGATTCGCGGTGCCCAGAGCCGATCAACTACCTTTCACGATTCCGATTCCACGTGACACCGGGACAAACACCGGCACCGGTCCCTTGGGACCGGTGCCGACGAGGATTGACCTAGCCGCCGCAGGGGTTGGACGGTGGCGAACCACCGCCGGAACCGCCACCGCCAATCGTGGCGCCCGTCTTGTACGCCTTGTCGGCGACAATGATGGCGTTGGCCGACTTCGCGTAGTAGTTGATCGTATACGGTACCTCGACGTTGGCCGGCGTATTGTAGGTCAGGGAATCCGTCGCTACGTCGGTGCGCCAGGGCGAATCTGCGGGCACGTTGAAGCCCCCGCCCAGGTTCTGCGTGTTGCCGAGGGTGCCCCACTCGACCCACGCCGCATCGTAGAACTTGACCGGGTACCCCAACACCACGCCCGCGGCGATGCCCGTGATCATGGCGCGATAGGTGGTGCGACAGTGGGTGTAGATCACCTGCCCCGGCTTGTAGCCGATGGCCGCCGGCGTCGCTCCGTTCGGCGGGCTCTCCGCGGTCCCGAAGGGGTCGGTAACCAGCGATTGCAGCCAGTTTTTCTCCAGATATCCGTACGAGGAATCGCTATTGTTTACGGCCCCGTCACCGTTCAGATCGCCCGCGGTTCCAGTGAAGGAATTCGCATTGCCGAAACTGTTGTAGCTGCTGGAGACAACGCCGCTGTTGTAGTAGTCATTAGCATACAGGAGGTTGCTGAAATTCAGGTCCACAGCCCCATGCATATGCCCTTCGAAGGCCACCTTGCACCCCGCGCATCCGGTCTGGCCGTTGGTGCTGTTGATGGTGCCGTTATACTCGCCCGGCGAGCGCGCGTCCCAGATAAAGGCACCACCGGGAGGCGTATAGTCGCCCTTGGCCACCCTGAGCATTTCCTCCAGGCTCGCCTGCAGAGCGGTGTTGTCCACGGGGATATCTCGCACCGATACATTGCCGCTGTTGGGCGGCGTACTCGCCGTCTGAGAGAAATAGCCGGTTCCGCCGTCATGCACCCCGCCGGTGAAGGTCGCATATCCACCTGTTTGGTCCAGGACGCTGCCAATACCACCGTTCAGCACTGCAAGATGGGACGCGCTCACGCCCCAGTAACGGAACAAATACCAGCCGCGGCCGATCAGCATGTTCTGGAAGTACCCGGGCTGCCCCATGGCGAACACAATCATGTCCTGCCGCGGATCGATATTGTACTTCTTCAGGAAGGCGTCCATGCTCGGTCCGTCCAGGACCATGCTGACGGTGGTCATAACCCCGTCGGAACGGGACATCACCCAGTCCCCCGATCCCACGTCGTATACGAAAACGTTCGAATTGTTGTGCGCGACAAACTCCATGCCGGCGAAGCCGATGCCGCCGTTGGAGCTGGGACCGCTCGCATCGCCCACGGTATGAGCGGCATCGGCGCATGGACTACCCCCATAGGCCGTACACGCCGCCCCACCTGTCTGCAGAATGACCAGTTTCCCGGTGATCCCGGCGGGCCGGTTTGTGGCCCAATCGTCGATCCAGTTCATCAGGGTGGCACCGGTGATCAAGCCGTTGACGTTGTTGTTGTAGCTGGCGTCGGACGATTGCGCGATCTGGGCCGCTGTATTGACGGTAATCCCGGTGCCGCCGCCGGTCGTGTCGTGGCTGCCTGAACAGCCCATAAGCATTAACATGGCCGTGACGAGCGAAAATGCCGCCAACCTGACGGTCATCGCGCGCGACAATGCCCGGTACGAATCTTGGTCTTTCATTGTTTGTCCTCCGCGTGGCATTTTAGGCTCCTCGCACTGACGGTTGGTCGGTAAGCAGGTTACATGCCAAGATAAAATGGGTACGGAAAACAAACGGTTACCCGAGACGCATCTTCGGCGAGTGATTGCACAATCCAGTGACAAACTGCGCAATGCACCAGGCGCCTTTCAATCTGCAATCCCCGTGCGCACGCGGCGGCCTGGTTCCCGTGTTTGCACGGCTCAATTGCAAAATCCAAAGGTTGATTCCACTGAAGAAGCGACGATTGCGATATGAAAACCGTATATCCACCACGATGCATGGAATTCCCCCGAAAAACCAGTCACAGGGGCACGGCATGGAGTTTGCTTTTGGCAATGATGATATGTGGCCATGATGCGCTCGGAGGTGAGCGATGAACGGCAACGGGATCTTCGCCTCTTTTGGCTCGTGTCTGCAGCGCTGGAGAGAAAAGCGCGGGGATACGAAGACCGGAGCGACCAGGCGCGTGGATCTGCCGAAGCATGGGGTTGTAACGATTGTGGCATCAATGGATTTTCTGGGTGTGAACTGCCTGCGTACCAATCTGCTCACCAAGAAAGCGCTCGCCCTGGCTGCGCCTGGTGAGGTGCTTGAAATCATCACCGACAATCCAAGCTCGGCAGAAACGATCCCGTTCATGCTGCCGAACTACGGCTGCATTCATCTGGAGACGGTCTGCAACGAACCGAACCGGATCATTTACGTGAAAAGAGTTGCGTCCTAGAGGAGACCAACCGGATGGCGAGTATTGAAAGTGACGTAGGCGCCGCGTTTTCGAAAGCGAAAGTGGCGCAGGGTTCCCCGGAGCTCAAAAACCGTATCTGGGCCCTGGGGATTGTTGGATTCTTCGTGGTACTTACGCTCGGGCTCTATTCTGTCGACGTCCGCTATCTGTACCTGGCTACCTACATGTGGTTCGGTCTCGTCTACGGGATGGCGCTGCAATACGGGCGCTTTTGCATGGCATCCGCTTTTCGCGATCTGTTCGCGGTCGGGGTACCACGAATGGTGGTGGGTATTCTCATCGCCATGGCCCTGTTCAGCCTGGTTTCCGCGATCGTTACCGGCGCCGGCGAAAGCACCTTCCATCCGCTGCCCTACGGCATCCATGCCCTCATCGGTGGTGTTATTTTCGGGGTCGGCATGGTGTTCGCCGGCGGTTGCGCATCCGGCTCCCTCTACAAGAGCGGGGAAGGGACAGTGGCTTCATGGCTGGTGATCCTGTCCCTGAGCTTCTCGCAGACCTGGTTCGTGAGCGCCGACGGGTGGTTCGATCATCTGGTGCCGGCATCATGGACCGCGTCGGCGGCAGCGAAGCATCTGCCTGACGTCCTCACGCCGACCAAGGGCTGGTTCGACCAGTACATGGCCGGCTACATCTGGGACCTTCGGTCAACGACACTGGCTGCCCTGACTCATATCAAGAACCATTACCTCGCGGCGTTCGTAGGCAATTCACTGCTCAACACCATCCTCCCGGCGGCGGTGATTTTGGTCGCGGTCTACCTGATCTGGTATCGCAAGACGCACCTGAAGATGATTGCCAAGAGCGGTGCCACGGGCTGGCGCGCCGAACTGGGTGGGTACTGGGCCATGATCGTGTCCTCCAGGCGCACGGCGATCGCCGGATTGGTCATCGGCGTGGCGGCCGGCCTCCACATGTGGGTCATTGACGGCTTCCGCCAGGTCTTCGGCGTACTCAATGCCGGCGAGTTGCTGAAGGCCATGCATCACACCGCCGGCCTGTCCATCCAGGACACGGTATTCGATCCCGGCTACTGGTACATAACCACCCAGGAGGCACAATGGTCCGGCTGGTTTCTGCATGTGTTGGGGTTTCAGGACACGCACAACATTTTCTACGGGCTGGAGAACGGCTTGCCCAATCCCCTGCTGAATCCCCCGGGCTGGATGTCGATCGCGATCATCCTGGGTGCCTCCGTCATGGCGCGACTCAACAACGAATTCAAACTCAAGTTCCCGCCGCTGGAAACGGCCGTCTGGGCTATTCTCGGCGGCGCCCTCATGGGCATAGGCGCACGCATCGGTATCGGCTGCAATATCGGCGCCTTCTTCATACCGGTCGCCAACGGTGATCCGTCGGGGTGGATATTCGGCCTCGGCCTCGCTATAGGCGCCTATCTATGTGTCCGTTTCTACAACTGGTGGATCAATCGCCAGATGGCGAAAGACGACATCTTCTAGCGAACAGGGGAAATATCATGGCGGTCAAATTCGAGAAGTTGAACGAGGGTCGGTACCTGCTGGATGTACACGGCTACGTGTGTCCGCACCCGCAGGTTTACACCAAGAAGGCCCTGGAGAAAATGAAGGCGGGTGAACTGCTCGAGATCGTGTTCGACAATCCGTCATCCGCCGAATCCATCGCGGCCATGTGCGAAGCCGAGGGAAACGAGATCCTGAATAAAGACACGGAAAGCGGAACCGGGGCAATGAAATGGACAATCAAGAAGAGCTGATCGCCTGAATCAAGGGGCCTGAAGATGAAAAACAGTTTGTGGATAATCATTCTGATCATCGTCGCTTTTGTCAGCTTCCTGATCGGATACTCCCGCCCTCATGATGTCAAGAAGGCATATACAGCGACCTCCTCCTCCGCCGCTGCGCAGGAACAGCCGCTCGCACGGGGCAACGGAAAGATGAGCGCGCAGTCCGGGCTGCCTCTCTCCGTCTGGCGTCAGGCCAGCGCCGACAAGATCCCGACGGTGTGAAGCAAATGCAGTTCGGTGTCGTGGTGACAACAGAGGAACTCGGGGGCTACGCGGCAAAACTGCTGTCCGCTGCGATCGCTCGTGGCTGGGAATGCCGCTGTTTCCTGACCGATACGGGTGTACGCCTGCTGGCGAACGACACGTTCAGGCAACTCGTACAATCGGGGAGACTCAGGGCGAGCGTGTGCGAGGTGAGCTGGGAACGGCTTGGGGGTGGCCCGGCTCCGGAATGGGCCCCGATGGGCAGCCAGTATCAGAACGCCGAGTTAACTCACAATTGCGACAAGGTCATCGTTTTCTGATCGGATAGCGGGCCGACGTTTCGCCGGGCCATGAAGGAAGGAAGAATGAAACAGATTCTGGTACTCGCAAAATACGACCAGGCCGAAGCGCTGAGGGTGGCGGCCGGGCAGACCTTGCTGGACGACCAGGTACGCGTCGATGTAATCGGGGATCTGGAAGACTCGGCGGCGGTCGGTGAGCAGAAAGAAGTGCTCGATTTCGCCGACGTACCGTGCGATACCCTTGCAGCCGAACATCCCGAGACGATCCACCGTATTGCACGGCATATCCTGGCTGCGGATGTGGTGTTCCTGCTATGAACGAATCGCGTCGGGTTCTCCTCCTCTTTCCAGGCCCCGACAAGGCAAAGGGGCCCGCTCCCCAACTACTCATTGACGCGCTGGAGGCTGCAGGGGCCCGGGTGCAGGCACACTCATGCGACGATCGCTACGACGAGATACTGGACGCCGTGGAACAGGTCGATACGATCGTGTTCTGGAGGTAGCCCCGAAGAACATCGAGACGCACAGGCAATCCCGGTCCGGGGCTGCCTGTCCAGGATTACGCAGATTTCTGTCGATCGGATTTTCCGATTGGCGTGGGCGACCCTGGTGCAAATTGCAATCGTCACGAACGCAGAGAGTGCCGAAACAGAAACGCACAACAGCCTACGTTAAGATTCCGTTTAATCGCCTGAATGCTCACGCAAAACAGTCTTCCCGCCATTTGCCATCGTGTTACATTAGTATCGAAGTGGCGCAACGCTGACTTGGGGAAGCAGGCCACGCCCGGTCGGCCTTGCGCGTGATCTGTCTATGACCAGGCAGAGGCACCATGACCAGCAAGACGTTTTCAAGACAGGAGAAATACTTTCTGCGCCGCAGAACGGGTTCTTCATCGAACGCGTTCCGGATGGTCCTGCTGCTCGGCATCGGAATCTATG
>JARRJV010000065.1 GCA_037388825.1 Acidiferrobacteraceae bacterium
CCCGGCAGACCGTCCCGGTCTTCCGGGCCAAGGACCCGGGGGTCCTTTCTTTTTGGGTACTTTTTCTTTGGACAAGCAAAGAAAAAGTACCTGGGCCGTCCGGACCAGCCCGGACTAGTAGCTTTTCAATTCGCCGCAGGCAAAACAAACCAGCGCGCAAAGCGACAGAAAACCAAAATTCCCCTTATAATCCCCGCAGCCGACCACCTGGACGAAAATGCAAGACATAGACCTATTAATAGAGGCCCGCTGGGTCATCCCCGTGGAACCCGGCGATGGGGCCCTGGACCATCACAGCGTTGCGGTCCACGGCGGCAAGATCCTCGCCGTTCTCCCGAGCGCCGAAGCCAGTCAGCAATACCAGGCGAGCGAAACCGTTTCCCTGCCGGACCATGCCCTGATCCCGGGCCTGATCAATGCCCACACCCATGCGGCCATGAGCCTGTTTCGCGGCATGGCGGATGACCTGGCGCTCATGGACTGGCTGCACGGAAAGATCTGGCCGGCAGAAGCAAAATGGGTCAGCGACGAGTTCGTGGCGGACGGCGTTCGGTTGGCCATGGTGGAAATGATCCGCGGTGGCACGACCTGCTTCAACGATATGTATTTTTTCGCCGAGGACGCGGCCGCGGCCGTGCACGAGGCGCAGATGCGCGCCAGCCTGGGCATGATCGTGCTCGATTTCCCGTCCAACTACGCGCAGACCTGGGACGAGTATCTGGAAAAAGGTCTGCGCCTGCACGATGAATGGCGCAACAGCGAACTCATCACAACGACATTCGCGCCCCACGCACCCTACACCGTCTCCGACGAACCCCTGAAGAAGATCTCCCTGCTGAACAACGAGCTCAACCGACCCGTTCATATCCACGTGCACGAAACCGCGCAAGAGGTGGAAGACGCGGTCAAGGCAACCGGAATGCGGCCGCTCGCGCGTCTCCAGTCCCTGGACCTCGTGAATCCCAGCCTGCTGGCCGTGCATTTCACCGAGGCGAGCGAGGAAGACATCGCCATGATGGCGGACAATGGCTGCGCGCTCGTGCATTGCCCGGAATCGAACCTGAAGCTGGCGAGCGGGTTTTGTCCGGCGGCGAAGATCGCGGCCGCCGGCGTGACCGTGGCCCTGGGGACCGACGGCGCGGCCAGCAACAATGACCTCGATATGTTCGGCGAAATGCGTACGGCCGCCCTGCTCGCCAAGGGTGTGGCCGGGGATGCCACGGTCCTGCCCGCCTCCGAGGTATTGCGTATGGCGACCCTGAACGGGGCCCGCGCCCTCGGGATCGAGGACCGCACCGGTTCCATTGTTCCCGGCAAGGCGGCGGACCTGGTGGCAGTCGATCTGTCCCCTGCATCCACGCAGCCGGTCTACAACCCGGTGTCGAAAATCGTCTACACCGCCGCTCGTGATCAGGTAAGTGATGTGTGGGTCGCGGGAAGGCGCCTGCTTAACCGCGGACAGCTGACCACTCTCGATGAGCAACGCATCCTGGATAAGGCCCGCGTCTGGCGTGATAAGATTGTGGCCCCGGATCCACAGACAGAATCGAATCCATGACCGCCTCCAGCACCAACGCAAGCACGGGCAACGTCGACGACGCGGAAATCGCCAAGTTCGAGCAACTGGCCTCGCGCTGGTGGGATCCGCAGAGCGAATTCAAGCCGCTGCACGACATCAATCCCCTGCGCCTGGATTTCATCGACCAGCGCGCTGCCCTGAAAGGCAAGACCGTGGTCGATGTCGGTTGCGGCGGAGGCATTCTCGCGGAAAGCATGGCCGAACGCGGGGCCAAGGTCACCGGGATCGACATGGGCGAGGCGCCACTCGCCGTCGCGCGCCTGCATCTCAAGGAAAGCGGACAGCAGGTCGACTATCGCAGAATGACGGCGGAAGACCTGGCGGCCGAACAAGCCGGCGCATACGATGTGGTGACCTGCATGGAGATGCTGGAACACGTACCCGATCCGGCGTCGACCATCGCCGCCTGTGCGCGCCTGGTGAAACCCGGCGGCAAGGTGTTCTTCTCCACCATCAATCGCAATCCCAAGTCGTGGCTGTTCGCCATCGTCGGGGCCGAATACGTGCTCAATCTGCTGCCCCGGGGAACGCATGAATACACCCGTTTCATTCGCCCCTCGGAACTGGAACGCTGGGCGCGTTCCGCTGGCCTGGAACTGCATGAGCTGACGGGCATGCATTACAACCCCCTGTCCCAGCGGTATCGGCTCGGGCCCGGTGTGGACGTCAACTACCTTGCCTATACCATCCGCGAAGATGACTGAGGCGGCAGCCAAACCGTCCACGATCCGCACCGTCCTGTTCGACCTCGATGGCACCCTGGCCGACACCGCTCCGGACCTGGCCCATGCCCTGAACGCGGTTCTGGCCGAGAACGGCCGCCCGCCCCTGCCCTACGAGCGAATCCGGGCCGAAGCATCCTATGGTGGCAAGGGGCTGGTCCATCTCGGCTTCGGGCTCGAACCCGACGATTCCGGCTATACCGAAATCCGCCAGCGCTTCCTTGACCTGTACGAAAGTCATTTGTGTGAGCAAACCCGCGTCTTCCCCGGCATGGATCACGTACTGTCGGACCTGAAGCGCCGCGGGCTCAATTGGGGCGTGGTCACCAATAAGCCCGCCTATCTCACCGAGCCCCTGATGGAGTGCCTGGGGCTCACGAGCGAGGCGGCCTGCATTGTCAGTGGTGACACCACCGCCAACAACAAGCCGCACCCGGAACCCCTGCTGCATGGCTGTGCCCTCGCGGGCAGCAGCCCGGCCCAGTGCCTGTACGTGGGCGACGCGGAGCGCGATATTCGCGCCGGCCGGCTGGCAGGCATGCAGACCCTGGCGGCCCGTTTCGGGTACATTCGCAGTGGTGACAATCCCGTGGGTTGGGGCGCTGACGCCATGATCGATACGCCGGATGCCATTCTCGACTGGCTGGACCAACATGCCTGACTTCAACACAACACTGGTGCTGTTGATCGCTGGTGTCGCCCTCGTCGCCGGCATCCTCGGCTGGCTCCTGGCCCACCTGCGTCAACAGGGCCGCGTCGCCGCCCTGCAAACGCGACTGGAGCTGGAGCGCGAATCGGCGGAGACCAAGGTGTCCGAGCTGGAAAGCACGTTCCGCGGCCTGTCCACCCGGGCCCTGCACGAAAACAACCAGGCCTTCATCCAGCTTGCCGAACAGACCCTCCGTCGGCTCCACACCGAGGCCAAGGGCGATCTCGAACAAAAGGAAAAGGCCGTCGAAGCCCTGGTCAAACCCATCCGCGAGGCATTGGACAAAACCGAGACCCAGATCCGCAATATCGAGAAAGATCGCAAGGAGGCCTACGGATCGCTGCGACAGTATCTCGATACCATGGTCCGCACCCAGGAAATGCTGCAGGGCGAAACCCGCAACCTGGTGCAGGCGCTGCGCCGACCGGAAGTGCGCGGTCAATGGGGCGAACTCACCCTCAAGCGCCTGGCGGAACTGGCGGGCATGGTGCAGCACTGCGACTTTTCCGAGCAGGTCACCAGCAGCGACGGCAACCTTCGTCCCGATATGGTGATCCGCATGCCGGATCGGCGCGAGATCGTGGTCGATGCCAAGACCCCGCTGGATGCATACCTCAGTGCCGTCGAAGCGCGCGACGACGCGGAACGAAAACGCTTCCTCGAACAACACGCGGCCAATGTTCGCAAGCGCGTGCGCGAGCTGGCCAGCAAGGGCTACTGGAACCAATTCCCGAACGCGCCCGATTTCGTCGTGCTCTTCATCCCCGGTGATCAGTTCCTGTCGGCCGCCCTGGATGAGGACCGGCAACTGCTCGAGGATGCCTTGCAGCAACAGATCGTACTGACCACGCCGACCAGCCTTGTCGCCCTGCTTCGGGCCATCGCGTATGGCTGGCGTCAGGAGGCCCTGGCGGCCAACGCAGACAAGGTGCGCGAGATCGGCAACGAGCTCTATCAGCGGCTAACCACGTTCGCCGAACACCTGACCCGGGTCGGCAAGGGACTGGATACCGCGGTCACGAACTACAACAAGGCCATTGGATCCTTCGATACCAAGGTCGTGCCCGGGGCGCGCAAGTTCACCGAATTGGGTCTCTCGACAGGCAAAAAACTGGAAATTCCGGAAGCGGTCGAGACCGGTTTGCGCCAAACTACCGTATCCGACAAGGACTGAGGGGCCGGCGACCAATTCCCGGGACTATAATCGGAATAAATAGAAGGGATTCCGATACCCGCCCCGTGAACGAACTCAACAAGCACTATTTTGCGGACCCGACTGCGTCGCCGGCCGATCTTCCCATCTTGATCGTCGAGGATTCCGCAACCACGGCCACCGTACTGTCCAAGTACCTGTCGGAACGCTTTGACCTCGTTCAGGTCAAGGACGGCGCCGAGGCCTGGGCACTCCTGCATGATGGACCGGAGATCGGTCTGATCATTACCGATATCAACATGCCCAACATGAACGGCCACGAGCTGTTGTCACGCATCCGCAGCAGCGACTCCGCCTACATCGTCAAACTCCCGGTCATCGTCATGACCGGAGCAAGCGATGTCCGCGATCGCAACGAAGCGTTTCGCAACGGGGCGAGCGATTTCATCACGAAGCCCATTGATGAGGTCGAACTCAGCGCGCGCGTGAACGTCCACTACAACCTGGCCCGCATCATCCGCGAGCTCGAGGCCAGCAGTGAAGCCCTCGCTCGCCAGGCCACCACCGACCCGTTGACCGGCCGGGCGAATCGACGGTTCTTCCTCGAACGCGCGGAGGAATGCCTTGCCAAGAACCAGCGCTACAAGACCCATTGTTCGGTCATCATGATTGATGTGGACCACTTCAAATCGGTCAACGATCAACACGGCCACGAAACCGGCGACGAGTTGTTGCGGGCCATCGGCGATCGCCTCCATGGAGTGGTTCGTGAGGTAGACACGGTCGCGCGCATCGGCGGGGAGGAGTTTGCCGTGCTCCTGCCCGATACCAATCTGCTCGGGGCTGCAATCATGGCCGAACGGCTTCGCAAGTCCGTGGATCAGGAGGATTTCAGCTGCTGTCACCGCTCCATGCACATCACCATGAGCGCGGGCATTGCCTCCTTCGATTCGGATGATGCCGATTCGGTGCGCGACGTACTGCGCATAGCGGATCAGCGCCTGTACCTGGCCAAACAGCTTGGGCGCAATCGAATCGCCGTCAATGACGAGGGCAAAACCAGCTTCGCCTGAATCGGGCTTCCACACAGCCGAAGAAAAATCATTACAATAGGCAAACCTCATCTGGAACCGATTCATGAACCAATCCACAGGAATCCTCAAGGACTACCAGCCTGCATCCCATCTTCTGGCCGGCCGCCAAATCGCCGTCACGGGCGCTGACTACGAACTGGGTGACGCCGTTGCACGTGCCGTGGCCGCCCACGGCGGAACGGCGATTCTGATTGGTCGTGACCAGCCGACGCTGGAGAAACTGTACGACGAGCTCGTTCAATCCGGCGCCGCCGAACCGGCCCTGCTGCCCTTTGACCTTTGGCGTGCATCGGCCGACGACTTCGATGCCCTGGGCAAGACGCTGAGCGGGGCGTTCGAGCATCTGGACGGCCTGGCCCACTGCGCCGTGGACCTCGGGATCCTGAGCCACTGGCGGTATATGACCTTTCCATCTGGGTACGGGTGATCCAGGCCAATCTGAACGTACCGTATCTGATGACGCGGGTATGTCTGCCGCTGCTTGAGAAATCTTCCCAATCCAGCGTTGTCTTCACCTCTTCCGATGTGGGCCGGACCGGGCAGCCTTTCTGGGGCGCCTACGGCGTGTCCTGTTTTGCCGTGGAGGGACTGATGCAGACCTGGGCCGCTGAACTGGAGGGCGAATCCACGGTCCGAATCAATACATTGGACCCGGGGCCCTTGCGGACCGCCATGCGCGCCAAGCTGTATCCCGGTGAGGAGCCGGAAACCGTACCGACGCCTGCCGATATCGCCGCCGCCTATCTCTACCTTCTCGGTCCGGACAGCGACGAACTGTCCGGGCGTTCCCTGTCGGCGCACCAGGAGGCCTGAGCGCGAGGCGGCATGCCCCCGAAGACTCCCGGGGAAATACCGCTGAGGCGTGCTGGGCCCGGACCCGGCCCTGGAATATAGTGAAGGCCATGACGCAATCGCTCATCGATCCTTTCGGTCGTCAGATCGAGTATCTGCGCCTGTCAGTCACCGACCGCTGTGATCTGCGTTGCAGCTATTGCCTGCCACCCGGTCATCGCGAGTTCGAGGAACCCGAACACTGGCTGACCTTCGCCGAGATCGAGCGCGTGGTGCGCGCGTTTGCCGAGTTGGGCGTACGGCGCGTCCGCCTCACGGGCGGTGAGCCGCTCACGCGCCGCGGCCTGCCCGTTCTCGCCCGCACGCTGGGCAAGCTCCCCGGGCTCGAAGACCTGTCCCTCAGCACCAATGCCATTCAACTGGGACGTCATGCCCCGGCGCTGTACGACGCCGGTGTACGCAGGATCAATGTCAGCCTGGATTCGCTTCGCGCCGATCGCTACGCGCAAATCACCGGCGGCGGCAAACTGGAAAAAGTACTGGCAGGGCTGGAAAAGGCACGGGCCGCCGGCTTCGCGCCCATCAAGATCAATGTCGTCGCCATGGCCGGCGTCAATGACGACGAATGCGAGGACTTCGTCCGTTTCTGTATCGATCGGGGCTTTGCCCTGCGTTTCATCGAAACGATGCCCGTGGGCGACACCGGTCGCAGCGCCAGCGATCGCTTCCTGGATCTGCGGCGCGTGCGCGAACGCCTGGAACGCTCCTTCGAGCTGGTCCCGGCCGCCATGCCCGGCGGCGGACCGGCACGCTACGTGCGCGTGAAGGGGACGGATCTGCGTATCGGCTTCATCACACCAATCTCGCAACACTTCTGCGAAACGTGCAACCGGGTGCGACTGACCGCCTCGGGAACTCTGCTTCTTTGTCTGGGACAGGAAGATGCGATTGAATTGCGTCCGGCGCTGCGGAACGGGATATCCGATGCGGAATTGCAGCAACTGCTGCGCGACGCGATCGCCCGCAAACCCGAGCGACATGATTTTCGCGAACAACCGGAAAAGATCGTCCGCTTTATGGCGGTAACGGGGGGCTAGGCCGTCGCTTTCCCGGTCATGGCGGTCAGCAACTGGTCTTCCAGCTCTGCGCGCAGGGCCAGTTCTTCGCCAATCCGGGACAGGTCGTCATTCAGGGTATCGGTAATCTCGCAGTGGTCGCCGCAGTCATACTTGTCGTTGAACTCCAGCGCCGCATCGGTCGCCTCGGAGATACGCGGATAGAGTTCCTTTGCCATATCCGAAACAGCCTTGCGGCGCTCGGTTCCGTTGACGATGCGTTCGTACAGAACGAAATGTCCGGTGGCGATGTAGTCCACCAGTAGCTGGCAGAATTCCTGCAGATCCTTCTGCGCCGCGGCATTGTTCGGTTCCGGTCCAAATGGCTCCAGCCCGGCCAGGCGCCAGAATACGACCAGCATTTCCTTTCGCTGCGCTACCAGCTTGTCGGCCAGTTCGCGCGATTGCGTGCGGCGGCTTGTGATTCCCGCGCTTTCCTGTGTCGTCGGTGCCATCTCGTTCTTTGCTCCCACTTCTGCGACCAGTTCTCAATACCGATACAATCGTAGTGCAGCAGTTCGATCTTCGAGGTCTGTTTCTTTTTCAGACTTCGATCATGTCGTCTGGGTCCATGAGAACCGTATTCATGAATCTTGCCAACGGCACTCATTCTGACCAGACTCTTGGAACCCCCATGGCCCCGAAAGTACCTGTTCTCATAGATTGCTGACTTGCAGCCGAGCACTTTTGCGAGCCATATCTTTATCTTGCCGGATATCTTGCCGGACTTCAGTTTGAAATGATCCGGCTCGAATATGTGCTGGTACCTGTCCTTTTCAGGTATTGCCTCCCTCATCGCCGGAACCAACACATCCACCTTGCTCGCGTCCAGAATCCCGGAAAGACTCCCGCCGGGATAGATCAGTTCGTCGCTGTCGACCATCGCATACCAATCGCAACCGAGGTCCTGAGCCATCTTCAGCCCGACTTCCCTGTTTCCAAGCAGCCGCTCATGCAGCGCATACGGTTGTCCTCCCGTGGTTCTTTGCCAGTGCTCATCGTCACAGGGCACGACGATCACATCATCCCGGCCGCCAAAAAAGCTGATGCCCTCGTCCTCGGGGTCATCAAAGAAGAGGATGATCTTGCTGACTCCAACATTCAGATGGAAGTTCACAAAGCGGGTCAGGTCGTCAAGATTTTCCCTGACGGTAGAACAGATTGCGAGTTCAGCCACGATCGATACTCCGGCCCAAGCGAATTAATCCGTGCAGGTTTTTGGCGATCTTCTCCGACGCCGCCGTTTGATCTGTCAGCGGGACTTCGCGCACACCCGTTGTCGGGACGCCGGAACGGGCGCCTAGAACGGCATACCCGGCAGCCCGCCGCCGCGTTTCATGGCCTTGGCCAGGCCGCCCTTGCCCATCCGTTTCATCATCTTCTGCATCTGCATGAATTGCTTCAACAAGCGGTTCACGTCCTGCACCTGGGTGCCGGAACCGGCGGCAATGCGTCGCTTGCGGGAGCCACGGATCACATCCGGTTTTTCCCGCTCCGCCGGGGTCATGGAATTGATGATGGCCACCATGCGCCGGGTGTCCTGGTTTCCGATCTGGTCGCGGGCGCCCTGGGGCAGGTTCCCCGCGCCGGGAAGCTTGTCCAGCAGCGACTCCAGTCCCCGTCGGCCAGATCCAGGCCCTTGCCCTTCTTCAGCTTGCGCGCAACCTGCTCGGTCTGTTCCCGGTCGACCTGTTGCTCCAGCTCTTCCACCAGGGTGAGCACGTCGCCCATGCCCAGAAGACGCGAAGCCACGCGATCGGGGTAGAAGGGCTCCAATGCATCCGACTTTTCCCCGACACCGAGAAACTTGATGGGTTTGCCCGTCACGTGACGGATCGACAGTGCAGCACCGCCGCGTGCGTCGCCATCGGTCTTGCTGAGAATCACGCCCGTGAGTGGCAATGCTTCATCGAAGGCCGCGGCGCTACGCACCGCATCCTGGCCCGTCATGCTGTCGGCGACGAACAGGGTCTCTACCGGATTGACCGCCTCGTGCACCTGGCGAATCTCCGCCATCATGTCCTCGTCGACATGCAGGCGCCCGGCCGTATCGAGAATCAGCACATCCAGCACGCGCCGACGGGCCTCTTCCAGCGCGGCACGTGCGATGGCGACGGGATCCTGATCCGGACTGCTGGGGAAAAACTCCACGCCCACTTCGGCGGCCAGGCGCTTCAGCTGGTCGATCGCCGCCGGCCGGTATACGTCGGCACTGGCCACCAGCACGGTCTTCTTTTCCGTTTCCTTCAGGCGCCGCGCGAGTTTCGCCACGGTCGTCGTCTTGCCCGCGCCCTGGAGGCCCACCATGAGCACCACCGCCGGCGGTCGCACCGAAAGGTCCAGGGAATCGTTGTGCTCGCCCATGAACCGGACGAGCTCGTCGTGCACGATCTTGATAACGGCCTGACCCGGCGTCAGGCTGCGCAGGACCTCCTTCCCCTGGGCCTGCTCGCGGATGCGTTCGACAAATTCCTTTGCCACCGGTACGGCGACATCCGCTTCGAGCAGGGCGGTGCGGACCTCGCGCAGGGTATCGCGCATGTTCTCGTCGGTGAGTCGGCCCTGGCCCCGGAGCCTTTTGAAGGTGCCCTGGAGGCGATTGCTCAGGTTGTCAAACATGTGGAACTCGTGTCAGAAGGAATCGTGCCCAGTACTAGATACGGATCAGCTGGTCGCGCCGCAGCGGACGGGGGGTGCGGTCCGGAAGATGGGATTGTACCTGTGCCATGATCTCTTTTTCCATGCCGGGCATCAGGTGTGTCAGCAGAATTTCGGCATCGGAGTCGAGCTTGGCCAGTTCTGCCGCCAACAGGCGCGGACAGAGATGCCGGGCGATGTTCGCAAGCTCCTCCTGCTCGTCCGGAAAGGTTGTCTCGATCACCAGGCTGCGAAGATCCGGCGTTTCACTGGCGACTTTCCAGAACTCCTCCGTGCTGGTGGTATCGCCGCTGAAGGCCCAGGAACCGGTCTCGCAGCTGACGATGTATCCCATGGCCGGGACCGTGTGGTTCATCTCGACCGTTCGAAAGCGGAATCCCTCGACTACGGTCTCGGCCCCGACGGCAATCTCGTGCAGGGAAATGAAGGGCTCGTCCGGAGTCGGGATGACCGTGAAGTCCGGCCACAAGCGGGAATTGAAAACACTCGACCGCAGGACCTCCAGCGTTTCCGCGCGCGCGTGCACCGTGACCGGCTTGCCGCGCATGGCGCCAACGCTGTCTGCCATCAGGGGCAGGGCTGCAACGTGAT
>JARRJV010000066.1 GCA_037388825.1 Acidiferrobacteraceae bacterium
GGGTAGCCGCGTAATCGACGCAAGGTATCAGACCACCCCGTCCCAGAATAACGATCAACTCACTGGTACGGCCCGGTTGGAGCACGTCACTCCGGCCAAAACGATCGTGTCCCTGAATCTGGTAGGGAACGCTGTGCGATTTCCCTCGCCGCTCTATCCAGACTACCGTCGCGTCGATGGGTTCGCCGGAATCGAGGGCAAGCGTGGCTCATCGACGCTCGAGGCGAATATCGGTGCAACACTAATTCAAACCGCGAACCAACCGAACCGAATCGGCAAGCTTGTGAATGCAAGATATGAGTATCAAGCCAATCCGACTGTTTCCATTGCCGCAAGCTTCGATTTTGAATACAGCGATATATCGAGGGATATCCTTGTTTCTCCGACGGTGCAGAACCCGAATGCAACGTCCGGGGGCCTTTTCTATGGCCGGCGAGGGGATTTGATAGTGGCCCAGAACGCACCTGATCAGGACACGACGGTTCGTGTATTTGTCCGCGATCGGGACTATATCGATCCCATCTTCAATGACGAACAAAGTCTGGGCGCAAGCGGGGTGTACCGCAGGGTTGTGGGCGGACGTTCCGATGTGACCCTGTTTGGCGAGTATCTGGATACGCGATATCCGGCCCTCTCGAGGACTGACACGGAGGTTTCCTTTGGAACGCAGTACCGCCTGCGGCTGCGGCCTCGTTGGAGCTGGATCTCGGGGGTCTCTCGGAACTACCGGGATAGCACGGATCCAACGGCCATCTACACGGAAAACGTCATTTCTACGGGAATCGTCTATGAACGCGGGAAGTTCACCAACCCCAATGGGATTGGAAGAAGGTAAAATGTCCGCGGTGGCTCGTCAGACGTACCGCAAACGCGGGCAGGCGGAAACCTGGCGCAAGGCAGGGGTTTCCTCTCGCCCGGTCAGACATTGGCTCGAGGGAAGAATCCGATGAATGCGCGGATCAATGAATTTCAGGCCATCGTGCGTGAGACATCGATGCCAGAGTCATCTGCAGGCTACCAGAGAATAGTCATCGACGATTTGCAGGATTCCGGGATTCTGGCGTTGTGGAATCAGCTTCTTGCCGGGCACGGCGCACATTTCTTTCAGACACCGCAATGGCTGGCTTGCTTGCGGCGAAACGAGAAGTCTATGGCTGTATTGACTTCGTTCGAAGGAAGAGTTGTGGCGAGTTCGGTTGTTCGGCGCCGATCCGTACCCGTGGCGGGAAAGGGAATCTACATCGTCGAACGTGGCCCGGTGAGCGAGAATGCAACTGCGCTTGAAGCGCATTTGCAGCAACTTGTCGAGTTGTATGGAAAGGATGCTGTGGCGATTCGTATTAGTCCCTATGAAGTGGAATCGGACAAGGACGAAACCGAGGCGACACTGGGAAAATGGGGTTGGAAGATCGTTGGCGGGACCTCGTACCTGTACGACGCAACCGTGACGGTGGACCTTGGTCAGGAAATCGAAGGGATTCGCAGAGCTTTTCGTCGTTCCCTGCGCACCCAGATTAACAAGGCACGAAAGGCGGGGATTCGCGTCCGTAACAATGTAGGGAGCTCGGAATTCAGAACGTTTGTCCGCGAGTTCAATGCCATGGCGCGACGGCGCGGTCTGGCAACGATTCAGGACGAAATCGCCGAAGAGTTGGAGCACTTGAACGGGAAACCCGGAGGGGCGCAACTTTTTGTCTGCGACTACCAGGGGGAACAGGTGGCAGGAGCGCTGATGATCCCGGCGGCTGATCGCATTATTTATCGCTGGGGCTACTCGAGCGAAGCGGAGGCCCACCGGCAGCTTCCCCTCAGCCATGCCTTGCACTGGGAAGCCATGCAGTGGGCCCGTGAGAGCGGGTATCCCTTCTACGATTTTGGCGGCTACTGGGAAGAGCGGGGCGACGAGGATCCAATCAATCGTTTCAAGACCGGGTTCAGCAAGCACATTGAAAAACACGTGCGGGAGCACGTATTGATACTGCGCCCTGGAATGTATGTCGCAATCCAACATTTGACTCGCCTGCGTGCACGGTGGTCATGAGTTTCAGGAAAGGCATGAACTTTCGGGAAGCAGAACTTGTCTGTTGGTGGAGAGCCGAGAACTATTCAGGTCAGGGTCGATGATAATTGATAGCAAAGACTCGAGCGTGAACGGTCCGCAAGCTGTTGCCGACGGGCCGCTGCGCATACTGATCGTGGTAGACAGCTTCTATCCCGGCGATGGTGGAGCGGAAAAACAGGCTCAACTCCTGAGTCGCGCATTCCGGGATGCCGGTCACGCCGTAAAAGTGGTCGCACCGCGATTGGAGAGGGAAATGAAGTCGCGCGAAGTAGTCGATGGCGTACCCGTCGAGCGAATTGTATACCCGCGGATCCGCTTTCTTGGCGCCTTGATTCTTTCTGCACGGTTCGCCTTCAAACTGCTATGGGAACGACGGCACTACGATGCCATTCATGTTCATATCGCGAAGAATCTTGCCGCTGTGGCGGGCCTTCTGCGCCCGGTGCTGCCTGCGTCGCTTCACATACGAGAAGCTCGTGGTGGCCGGCTATCCGCAAGAACGTCTGCTCATGATTCCCAATGCGGTCGATCTGGTCCGGTTTGACAAGTCGTCGCAACAGAAGAACGACGATGTGAATGTCTCGGATGTCGCCTATGTGGGAAGGCTGCGTGCGGTGAAAGGTATCCAGGTTCTGGTTGAAGCGTGGTCATTGATGGCGCCGGACCACAAGCTCGCAATCGCCGGTGACGGATCGTTGCGCGAAGAACTGACAAACCGGATCGCGGAACTGGGCCTTGAGCAACAGGTGCGATTTTGCGGGGAGATCGACAACGTACCTGAATTGCTGCGTCAGACACGGGTGTATGTACAACCCTCATACCAGGAGGGAATGCCCAATTCGGTGCTGGAGGCGATGGCGGCCGGTCTTCCAATCGTCGCGACACGGGTCAGTGGCAACGTAGACCTGGTTCATGACGGGGAGAACGGGTTTCTGGTACCACCGGGTGACAAGGACGCCTTGGCGCAGGCGATCCGTCGGCTCCTGGAAGATCCGGAACTTGCCAGCAGAATGGGGGAACGGTCGCGGCAACTGGCCGCGGAGTTCGGCGTGCCGATTGTGACGGCCAAATTGCTGCAGCGGTTTCGCGGGACACTGGCGGCATGACGGGAGAACGCATCGAAAAGGTGGTTTTGACGGCCACGATCGATACCGAATGTGATCACGATCCCAACTGGGCCCGTTCAAAACCGCTGACATTCCACTCGATCACAATGGGCGTGCCGGAACGTTTGCAGCCGGCCTTCGACGCCGCGGGCGCGGTTCCCACCTATCTGCTGACGGTCGAGGTGATGGAGGATGACGACAGCGTGCAGGCGCTGCGGGCACTCAAAGGAAGGTATGAATTCGGCACGCACCTCCATTCCGCGTTCATCGAACCGGAGAAAAAGTTTCAGGACTATGCGGGGATCGACAGCCCCGACTTCCAATGTCATTGTCCGCCCGATATTGAGTCCAAAAAGCTGGAGAACCTGACTCGTCTGTTCGAGAACCGTTTTGGCTATGCGCCAAAATCATTCCGTGCCGGAAGGTTTGGCGCCGGTGCCAATACGATAGACGCGCTGGAGCGACTGGGCTACGTCACCGATACCAGCGTAACACCATATATACGCTGGCCCCATCCGGACGGGCCGGTCGACTACCGGCACGCGCCGGAGCAACCCTACTATCCGGCGGAAGGATCCCTCACGAAGCCCGGAAGCTATCGCCCGGATCGGCTCCTCGAGATTCCGGTGAGCATGTATCCCCGGTGGTTGCGCGGCCCGCGCTGGTTGCGGCCCTGGTTTTCCAGCGTAGCAAACATGAAGAAGGTGATTCACCACCAATTGCGCCGGCACCGTGATGCCCCCGTTGTTGTAGTCAATATGATGTTTCATTCCATGGAGGTGATCCCCGCCGCCAGCCCGTACCCCCAGTCGGAATCTGATGTTCGGCAATATCTGGACGATTTGGGGGAAATACTGCACTGGGCCGGGGCGGAAGGGATTGAGTTCTGCGGCATCACAGAGGCCGCAAATCTGGTCAATCAGGCCAACAGCGGGTAGCGGGCGTGGACGTAACGGTTGTGTCCACAGCCGAGCAATTGGCGGCGCTCGGTCCCCATTGGACGGCCCTTCATGCGCGCGCCCCTTGGGCGAGCATCTTTAACAGCTGGGAGTGGCAGTCCGCGTGGTGGAAATGGTATGGGGCTGGCCGCCCATTGCGGGTCTTCGTAGTAAGAGACGAGGAAGAGGTTGTGGGAATCCTGCCGTGCTACATCGACAGGGTCCGGGTTCTGAAACTATTCAGACTTTCGATGTTGCGCAATTTGGGCACTGGCGGCGATACCTCCCCCGATGACCTGGATGTCCTGGCCGATCCGCGCTGTGAGCAAGGCGTGGTGGAAGCCCTCGCCGGGGTTCTGGCCGGGGACAGGGGGGAATGGGACATGCTGCTGCTCAGCGACATGGCAAAGGAATCTCCGTTACGGGCAGCCCTGATGCGGTCGATGGCAGATGTGTCCCATCGTGAGGGAATCAGTGCGCGCATATCCATCGCCACGCTGCCAGCGAACTGGGAAGACTATCTTGGTAGTTTGCACCGGGATCGTCGATATACCGTTCGCAAGACCCGTCGCCGGGTTCTCGAACAGGACGGGGCAAGACTGTTCGTGTGGAATGACCCGGGGCATCTGGACGACGCAATCGACCGGCTGATAGCCCTGCATCATCAACGTTGGGATGACCTGGGTGAGTCGCACTCTTTCTCGACGCCGCAATACAGGGGGTTTCACCGTGAGGTGATGCATGCCTGTCAGGACAATGGCTGGTTGCGACTCTATTGTCTCCAGATCGGCGATCAAATCGTTGCCATGTACTACTGTTATCGCTTCCGCGGACGTATCTACTATTTCCAGGGCGGTTTCGACCCGGGGATGTCGAAACTTCGACCGGGCCTGGTGCTAATGGGATACGCGATTCAGAGCGCGATCGAGGAAGGCAATGACGTGTTTGACATGCTGCGTGGTGAATATGAATACAAGACGCAGTGGGCCAAGGATCGGCGTGCTACATGGTATTTCATCGCCTATGGTCGCGGGATTGGTGTGTTGGCCTATCGGGCGCGCCGGGAATGGCTGCCCGCCGTGAAGCAGTATTTTCGCGCGGCGCGTAAACAAAAAGAGTCGGGTCACGGCAACGATGCTTAGCAAACTGTTGCGCCATGTATCGAATTACTCGCTGGGCAGCCTGCTGGTCTCGCTCACGAGTCTGGTGTCATTCCCGTTGTTCACTCGTATTTTCTCGGTGGAGGAATACGGGCTGATGAATCTGGTATCCGCCGCCTTGATGTTCGTGGTGGGGGCGGGAAAGCTGGGTATGCAACACGCGATCGTACGTATGTACGGGGAATCTGCGGCGGGAAAATCAAAATGGTCACTCGACCAGTTTTACGGCACGGTAATTTGGGGCATGGCAGTCGTCGGCGTTGTGGTCTGCCTTCTCTGGGCCGGGCTGAGCCAACTGGTTCCGAACGAATGGTGGAATGACGACCGTGTTCGAGGGCTGTTTCTGCTGACTGCGGTCCTGGTGTTTCTCAGGATATCGGAGAACGGGCTGGTGAACCTGCTACGTGCCGATTTCCGCAGCGGTATCTACGCGATCTATCAAGTCATAGCCAAATATGCAGTGCTGGGTGCAATTCTGGTCGCGGTTTTCTTCGTTTCGCGGAGTCTGTATGGATTTTATGGGGCCACGATTCTGGTGGAGAGTGTGGGACTGATGTTTCTTTGGGGCTATGTGCTGCGAAAACACCCCGTATCGCCAAAAACGTTTTCGCCCGAACTGTTTCAGGCGATGGTTAGATTTGGCGTGCCCATGCTCGGATTCGAACTGTCCCGTGTCCTGCTCAATATCGGAGACCGCTACATGATCCAGTTTATGCTGGGTGGCCAGGCGCTCGGCCACTATGCGGCGGCCTACAATATGACCGAGTACGTACAGATGATCGCGATCGCTTCGGTGGGACAAGCTATCGTCCCGATGTACGTACGCATGTGGGAAGACAAGGGGGAAGCGGAGACGCGTCGCTTTTTGCTGGATTCGATGCGCTATTATCTACTAATCGGAATGCCGATTATCGCCGGTGTATCGGTTATTGGACGGGACCTGCTCGTGTTGCTGGCTTCGGAGAAGTACAGGGAAGGAGCTGTCGTAATTCCGTGGGTGATGAGCGCACTGGTGGTGCAGGGAAGTATGGTTATCGTGGGTGCCGGCCTCTATATTCACAAGCAGACAGTCGTGATCATGCTACGTGTATTCGCGACCGCGGTGCTGAACGTGCTTCTAAATCTGGTATTGATACCGCAATACGGAATCGTCGGGGCGGCTGTTGCCACCCTCATATGCGCGATATTCCTCGCGGGAGCGACGGTTGCGCTGACACGCCACAGCCTTCCGCTTGGTGTGCCCTGGCGTGGAATCGCCCGGTACGGATTTTGCTCTGCTTTGATGTATATCGCTGTGATGGAGGTCCCCGTGGGTGGAGGTGTGGCGGGGATCGCAGTCAAGGTGATCACCGGAGTGGTGAGCTACGCCTTGTTGCTTCTGGTCTTTGACCGGAAGAACAGCCTGGAGATGCTCGGCGCGATTCGCGCGCGTCTGGCTGCATAGGAACAGAACGGTATGGGCATCATCCGGAAAACGATCAAGACAATCGCTGCATCCCCAGGGGCGTGGCCGGTTGTGGCCCGGGTTGTCCGCGGGGAGGGGATCACAACACTCATGTATCACCGTATCCAGGCCGACGGAAACGGCTTCCAAGCCCCTGGCGTGGATACATTTCGCGAGCAAATGCAGTGGTTGAAGGCGGAGTGTATGCCCGTTCATCCAGATCAGTTCGTCGAGGTCTTGCAGGGCAGGAGGACGCGGCGCCCTGCGGTGCTGGTCACTTTCGATGACGGCTATCGGGACTACCACGACCACGTCTATCCTGTCTTGAAGGAGCTGGAGATTCCCGCGGTCGTGTTCCTCGCCACGCGCTTCGTCGATGAAGGGGGAATGATCTGGACCGATGCGGTCACTTGGGCCGTTCACCACAGCCCGGTCTCGGAAGTGGATTTGCCATGGCCCGGGGGATCCCGATTTGACCTGTCGGCGCCCGGGGGGCGGCGGACCTGTGTCGATGCATGCAAGGCATTCCTGAAGAATATTGGGGACGAGGAACGAAACCGGTGGCAGGAGCAATTGTTTCAGGTGCTGGCTGTAGATCCCCTGGGAGAGGGCCCTGGACGCCAGATGCTGAACTGGGATGAAGTACGGGCGACCATGGAGTACACAACCTACGGAGGACACACGCATACCCACCCGATCCTGTCGCGAGTGGACCCTTCGGTCGCAGAGTGGGAGATCCGTAAGTGCCGTGACCGGATTTTTGAGGAGACGGGAGTGTCTCCGCGGTACTTCGCCTATCCAAATGGTCGCGCGCAGGATTTTAACGAGCAGACCAAGAACATACTTCAGCGGGAAGGATTCGAACTTGCATTTTCGACTGTCGAGGGAATTCAGCGTCGCGGTATGGATCCATTCGCCATCCTTCGGCAGCCAACCGGCGCTCGTACGATCGGCGATTTTGCCTGGCTCGTTGCGGGGAGATAGGGATGGATCCGGCCATCATCGTCTTCTGGTTCTCCGTGGGATTCGTGGTTTACACCTATTTCGTGTATCCCATTCTCATTTTTGCGATTGCGCGAACGCGCAGAGAAGTGATTGCGGATCCGGTGAGCGTGCGTGACTGGCCCACCGTGGCAGTGGTTGTCCCGGTGTACAACGGACGGGAACACCTTGAACGCAAGTTGAGAACACTTCGAGGGATACAGTATCCAGAGGACCGCATCCGTTTCATTTTCGTGTCAGACGGGTCGACCGATGGAAGCGACGCATGGCTGTCGCAGCAACCGGATGTCGAGGCCCTGTGTTTTCATGAACGGCAAGGGAAGCCCAACGCCCTGAATGCCGCCGTCGGGAACGCGCAGGGCGAAATCATACTGTTTACCGATGTGCGCCAGGAAATCGATCCACCGGCATTGCGCTTTCTGGTAGCCAGTCTGCTGCAACCGGGCATTGGCGCCGTCAGCGGTGAACTGGTCCTGCGCGACGCCTTGACGGGGGAGGGCCACAATATTGGCCTGTACTGGCGGTATGAGAAATGGATCCGCCGGCAGGAGAGCCGGGCCTTTGCGACCATTGGTGTAACGGGAGCACTGTATGTCCTGCGGAGAAAGGACTACGAGCCGCTCCCTGCGGACACGCTACTGGACGACTTTGAGGTACCCGCTCGTGTGTTGCGACACGGTCAGAGAGTGCTGTTTGATCCGCGTGCGCACGTATTCGATTCTCCCCAGGAGGACAGCCGGCGCGAGCGCATCCGCAAGGTGCGAACGCTCACGGGAAACTTTCAGGCATTTGCCCGAAACGTGTGGCTGTTTCATCCCCTGCGGAACCCCGTATTTCTTCAGTTCCTTTCGCACAAGGTATTTAGGCTGTTGGTGCCCTACGCGATGGTGAGCGCATACCTGAGCAACTGGTGGCTGGATGGACTCCTTTACCAGTTGATGGCTTTGGCGCAGACTCTATTCTATATAGGTGGGGTTGCCGGAATGTCATTGCCTTCCCTGCGCAAGCATCGTCTTGTGAGTTTTGTCGTGGTATTTCTGGAACTGAATTGGGCGGCGGTGCTCGCGCTGCAGAACTACCTCATGGGGCGAATTGAGGTTCGGTGGGAAAAAACATGAGCATCGTCGTCCTCATGTACCATGCACTCTATCGTGGTGAAGCGGAATGGGACTCGCTTGCAGCGGAGGAGCGACCCTACGCGGTCGCGAGCGAGGTGTTTGAGCAACAGCTCGATGCCTTGTCGGCCGCCGGTATCCCCGTTCTCGATCCGGAGGAGTTGCTGGGCCATTCGTCAGGGGCATGGCCAAAGAAGGGGGTCGTACTGACCTTCGATGATGGTCACGAGAGTTTCTACCGCCACGCATTCCCGCTTCTTCGGAAGCGCGGATACCGTGCCATATTCTTCATCACATCGGATCTTGTGGAAGCGCGCGACGATTTCTGTAGCTGGGACGCACTTCGCGAGATGGCGGACCAGGGAAACTGGATCCAGGCTCACGGGAAAACCCATCGGTTCCTCTCCGATCTTTCCCGGCAGGAGGCGACGGAAGAACTCTCTGTGCCGGCACGGGTGATAGCAGCGCACACGGGCCAGCCGATCCAGTCGATATCATTCCCCGGCGGGCGCTTCGGCGCACGGGAGATAGAACTGGGAAGGACTCTTGGATACCGATCTTTCTTTGGTTCCTTCGTTGGTGTATTGCGGCAACCGGCAAAGGAAGGAAGTGCAATCCCGCGGATCGCGATCCGGCACAACACGAATCTGGGAACATTTGTCGCACTCGCGAAAGGAAGCGAAATCGCGGTCTTGCCACGCCAATTGGCTTATCGGCTAAAGAACTACGTCAGAAGCCTTCTCGGAAACCGGATCTACCATGGCCTATACCGGAAACTTTCCAGTTGAACCGGGCTTTGCCCGCACTGCGACGAAAGAGGAAGTCCCCTCGGTAGCGTGGGGCGGGAAGCCTCTACGATCCACCTTGCTCTTCCTCAGCATGCCCGGCGGGTTGATGCTGGCCACGACCCTGTTCGGGCTGCGCCTCCCAAGCCCGTTGTTGTACATCTTGTTCGGGGCATTCGGGATAGGTTTGGCCATTCGCTGTACCAAGGACCCGGAATGGTTGCTGGCAAGTTTTGCCCTGTACATACCATTATCAAAGATGATCGTGGCCCCGATTGCGCCCGGGATCAACGGTACCAATGCATTTCTGGCGTTGAGCATAGCCACGTTTCTCCGGCATTACAGTGATGTTCACCCCGGGAGGTGTCAGCTATCTCATTGAGGACATGTTGCTCGAGTACAAGGGCTGGATCGACCAGTTTCTGATATTTTTCATCTTTGTAAATCTGATAAAAGACGGGGCGATGGCGAGAAGGGTTGCTCTGTATTTGTGTCTCGGGTACCTGTTCGTTCTGGTTCTGGGCGTGCAGGAAATGCTGGACAAAATGGGGATGTCGACCATCGAGAAGTCACGCGTCCTGGGGCCTCAGCTGCAACCAAACGATTTCGGCGCATTCCTGGACTACGGGATTGGACCCCTCATGGGTCTGGCCCTGTTGGCGTTCACGCGAATGCGCAGTTGGGCATTGTTACCCGTGTTCGGGGTGATGGTGAAGGTCCTGCTGTCCACGTTCTCCCGCGGCGCCTACCTGGGCCTGGGTATGGCGGCAGCCGTGGCAACGTATGTTCGCGGAAAAAGATTCGTCTTCCTGGGGATATTTCTGGCCTCCGTTGTCGTAATAACGTTGCCGCAACTGATACCGTCTTCGCTCGTGGCACGAATGTCACAGACGGAGGTTGCCGGCGGTGAGCGGCTGGACGAAAGCAGCCAAACGCGACTGATATTATGGCGTGCCGCTGTAGACATGACCCTCGAGAGCCCGATATTCGGCAAGGGGTTCAAGAATTTTCGTCGCCTCAAGTCAAAGTACACGGAATATCCGGTGAGGGAATCGGACAATCATAATATGTTCCTGTTCATCAGTTCCCAGATGGGGATTCCGGCGCTCATACTGTTTCTGATGTTGATCTACCGGATGTATCGCCACGGGAGAACCATCGCGGATCAGAACAAGGATCTCTGGGCAAGGGCAATCGGAATCGGTGGTGCCGCCATGGCGGGCGCCGTGTTCGCCGTGAATATGTTCGGATCACGCATGGTGAATATCAGCGTGTGTGGATACGTATGGATCTACTTCGCGGTGTTGCTCCATCTGCTGAGTGAATCAGAAACGGAGGGATCAGAAGCGGAAGAGCCTCCCGTCAAAACCCAAACGGTGTTTCCGGGGAACTAACACGTGCGCAAGCAGAGAGTCGTTCATATCATCGACAGATTGCCGCCGGACGGGGCCGAACGGCTGCTGGCGGACGTTCTGCGTTCGCGATCCGGGGATTTTGAATACACGGTATTGTGCCTGGTGGAGGGAGGGCCACTCGTGCAGGAAATCGAGCAATCCGGCGTTCCGGTGGTGATTCTGGGTCGTCGGGGCCGATACGATTTCCGTCTGCTTCTCAGGCTGATCACCTGGTTGAAGGAGTATCGTCCGGTCGCAGTACATACGCATTTGTTCACAGCCGACAGCTGGGGGCGATTGGCGGCATTTCTTGCGCATGTGCCCGGAATCTATTCCACGGTACACAGTACAAATACCTGGAAGGGCAACCTTCATCGGCTGGTTGACCGGATGATGGCGCGGCTTTCCACCAAGGTGATCGCCTGCTCCGAGGAAGTGGAAGTGGTTCTGAGAGACAGGGACCGTATACCCGCAAATCGCCTGGTGACCATTGCAAACGGTGTCGACCTTCGACGATTTGCATCCCTGCCGGAAGTCGACCTCGCCGATGAATTTGATTTCGTTGCCGGTGCGACGACCCTGATTGTTGTCGGTCGACTGCATCCCGCGAAAGGTCACCATGATTTGCTTCCTGCTCTCGAAACACTCAGGACGCAAGGTTTTGACTTTGTTTTGCTAATTGTGGGAGAAGGCGAACTCGAAGGGGAGCTCCGGCAAGAAGTACGCGATCGCGGCCTGGACGCAAATGTGAGGTTCTGCGGCTTTCGACAGGATGTCCTGGCACTGATTGCCGCTGCCGACACAATGGTTATGCCATCACGGTGGGAGGGTCTTCCAATGGCCCTGCTGGAGGCCATGGCGCTGGGGAAACCGGTGGTCGCGACGAGCGTCGGCGGAATCCCGAACGTGATTCAGCAGGGCGAAAACGGATTCCTGGTTGCCCCTCGCGATGTCGAGGACATGGCGCGGAAGCTGGGCGCGCTCATCGGAGACAGAACGCTGAGGAAGCGTATCGGGGGACAGGCAGGAAAGACCGTGCGTGAACGATTCAGTGCGGAAAACGTTGCGCGTCGCTACGAGGAACTCTACCGCTCGGTCGGCAAAGAGCGCACGACACTGGGCGCAGGGGATGAAGGAAGCGAGGAAAGGTCGACATGATGAGGGAGCTTCTGTCCGGAATCCTGTATCCCTTGACCCGGGTCGTCGAAAGGGTCTCGCCGGGTATACGAATTCTCATGTATCACCGCGTATATCCAATGGAATCCTATGACCAACTTGTCGTACATCCGGACCGCTTTGCGGCACAGATGCAGTGGTTGAATGAGCATGCAAGAGTAATCAGTCTGGAAGAGGCGGTCGAGGAACTGTCCACCGGGGTGCGGAAGCCCGGTGTCGTGGTCACATTTGACGACGGCTACCGTGACAATCTCGAATATGCCCTGCCTGTCCTGACGCGCCTGGCGATTCCGGCGACGATCTTCATTACGACGCAATTCTGTGACGGCACATTGGTTCATCCGCGCTATCGTGACGAGCGAGAGCGGGTGCATCTCAACTGGGCGGAGGTGAAAGAAATGGAGAAGCACCCGGAGATTGCGATTGGTTCGCACACGTGTTCGCACCCGCATCTTCAAAGACTGGACGATGGAACCGCGCGGCGAGAGATCGCCGAGAGCCGGCGGCAGATCAGTTCCCGTATCGGAAAGCCCGTGAGCCTGTTCTGCTATCCGTCCGGTGACTACGGGGAGCGCGAGTTGGAATATGTGAGAGATGCGGGATACCGCGCTGCGGTTACTGTCTCACCGGGGAGGAATCGCGAGACGACAGATCCGTATGCATTGCGTCGGACGGAGATTTCCGACAAGGATTCCATAGCGCAGCTGCAGAAGAAGCTCGACGGGGCCTACGACCCGATCCACCAGATTCTGGATCACCGCCGCCGCCGCCGCTTTGCGCAACTGGCCCGGCATGCCACGGAAAACCGGGAGGCGCGAAGCTGATGCGACTGCTTTACCTGATGACGGAACCCTTTGGCGTTGGGGGCGTACAGTCAGATATCCTTGCGTTGTCGGAGGATCTGACTGCACGTGGGCATGAGATTTATGTGGCCTCGACGCCTGGCGTGCTTCTGGATGAATTGAAATCGCGTGGTGCCCGTTTCATCGACCTCGACTTCCGATACAGCGGTCCGGCGGGGATCTGGCGTGCGGGGGCGAAGTTGCGGCAGATCATTCGCGAACACGAGATCGAAGTGTTAGCGCCGCAGTCGGTCCGGACGACGATTGCGGCGTGGGCGAGCCTTCGTCTTTTCCCATTCTCCTACAGGATCGGAGGTCGTCGACTGCCGATCGTGACGACCATCCACAATATCCACAATCCGATTCATTTCCGCTATGCCGGCCTGATTCTCAATCGTTGTGCGGATTTCGTGATCTTCGAGTCGCACTACGAGCGAAACCGCTGCATGGCAAGTGGATTGTCGAATGAGCGGAGCACAGTGGTGCACAGTGGAATCGATACAGATAAATTCAGGCCGCTGGAGCCATCGGCAGCGCTCTACGAGCAATACGGCATAGACCCGACGAGGCACAAGGTCTTCGGGATTGTTGCACGGCTTTCCGAAGAGAAGGGGCACAACTATCTGCTGGAGGCGTTCTCCCGCGTTCAAGGAATTGATCCGGATACGAAGCTTCTGATCATTGGCGATGGCCCGTTGCTTGAACCCACGCAAGAACTGGCAAAGAACCTGCAGCTGGACGGTTCGGTGGTCTTCACAGGCCTGCAACGGAACATTCCGGATCATTTGTCTATCCTGGATGTATTTGTGCTGTCATCAACCCGGGAATCTTTCCCGCTCGCTGCGAGGGAGGCAATGGCCGCGGGCAAACCGGTGATCGCGCCACGAATCGGTGGTTGTGGCGAAGTCGTAGATGATGGTCGGACCGGTTTCCTGTTCGAATCCCGGAATGTGGATGAACTGGCAAACTGCATGTTGAAGATGGCAGAGGCCGGTCGTTCCCGCACATCCGGAGCGGCAGCTAGGAAACGTGTGGAAGATCTGTTTTCCCGTCGACAGTGGATGGACGGCGACGAGCGAATCTATTTGAGGTATGTAAGTCAATGACAAAGACAGAATACTCGATTCGAGTACCACAAATCCCGGCCAACGAAGGAAAGAATCAAGGATCGGTGTCGCGTGTATTATATAACTGCTTGATAGTTATAGTATTAATCGTGTTCCCCGGTGTTTCCCATGCGGGCCCGTTCGACGAACTCAAGACCGGCAACGCGCTGTTGCCGAATCCGCACGTCGATCGACCGGGTCTTCACAAGACCGTAGTGGATCCGGTATTCGGAACCACGATCATGCGGATTACCGATCCGTCCCAGTATCCGCGCCAGGATCGGATTCGGCACTTCTATTCCAAGTCCCAACCCTTCAACGCGGATGGCACCCGTGCAGTACTCGCGGGTAGCACAGGGGTCACGCTGCTGTATGACACAAAGACCTGGGAACCCCTGGGTCCCGTGCACGTGGTTACATCCGATCCGGAAATACAATGGCATCCAACCGATCCGAACCGGTTTTACTATATGAGTTTCGCGGGCAACTCGCGAAACGTACGTGGCATGTATGAGTACGACATTCAGAGCGGCAAGCGCACGCTCTTGCGGGACTTCAAGCGCTACGACAGTGCAAGTGGTCAGGGCGAGGGAAACATGGACCGGAATGGGCGCTACTACGCACTGGTCGGGCGACGGAACGGCGAACCGGTCGACGCCTTCGTTTATGATGTGTTGAAAGATCGTGTGAGTCGACGAATCCCCGTCACACAAAGAATGGTAAGCGACTGGATCAGCGTCAGCCCGAGTGGAAAATACGTGGTGACGATGGGAAGGGATCGTTCACGGGTATATGACATTCATATGAATCATCTTCGCGACCTGCCCTATGGTTCATTCGGTCACGGCGATATCTGTCAGTTGGCGGACGGTTCGGAAGCCCTGGTCTATGATGGTGCGGATTATCAGCTGAATCACAACCGCAATATCAATATTACCGATCTTGCCACGGGAAAGACCACGATTGGTGTACGGATTGGCTGGAAGTCCACGCCACATGTGTCCTGTCGGAATCTGGATCTTCCTGGTTGGGCGCTCATTTCCACACAAGGTCCCGACAATCGATACCCCAATCATGATTTCGAGATATTCTGGTTGAAGCTGGATGGATCCGGTGAAGTGCGGCGGGTTGCGCACCATCATAGCGACAGGGACAGAGGTGGCTACTTTTCCGAACAACAGGCAGTGACCAACCGCGATGGAAGCGAGATTATCTTCGCGAGCAACTGGGATGATCGCACAGTGTGTGACTACCTGATCAAGCTGCGCCCGACGAAGAAGTGAAGCTGCGCCAAATATTGCAGCGGTGTTGAGGAGATTCTGTGTACTGGTTGGAACTGCTCACCGGGCCCATCGCGCTTGTCGGCTGGAGCATGGTGGCGATCTCAATTGCCCTGTTTCGCAGACAGCGAAGCGGGGTCACGACCATCGTGGCCATTGTGACGACGATCATCTACTTCGTCATTTCGACACCGATCACGACGAATATGTTGGTAGGCGTGCTGGAACAGGCAGATACGGAGGGGAGGGCATGCGGTGCACCGACTGCCAACAGCGTGATTGTGGTGCTGGCGGGGGGAGTACTTGGGTCGCCACGGAGTGCGGACGACTATGAGCGCTTGCAGGTGGCGAGCCTGAGACGCACGATGGCAGGCGTGCGACTTGCGCTTTTGGCACCCGGGAGTCGCTTGTTGCTTAGCGGTGGCGCGGGACATCGGGCCCGGGAAGCGGATTTGATGCGTACGTTGGCGCTGGACATGGGGATGCCGGCGAAACGTATCGTGCTTGATCGAAACTCGCGGAGCACGTATGAAAGTGCGAAAGCTGTAGCGGAACTGCTGAAAACGAAATTGAAAAGCGATTCCGTGTTTCTCGTTACGTCGGCAATTCATATGCCGCGAGCTGCAGCGACCTTCGTTCACCAAGGGGTGGATATTTGTACGTATCCGGTGGATTGGCAGTGGATGAATCCGCCGCTCTATACAGTATTGATTCCCCAGATCAGTGCACTGCGCAAGTCCTCGGCGGCACTGCATGAAATGCTCGGGTATGCCTGGTACTGGATGACGGGGAGACTATGAAACCGGACCCGGCAGAATGATTTCGTCCATGTGACGTCGATGCCGTACGGTGCGGAGGATCGAGCTCTTGAGGCTATTGCGGTAGTAGTAGAGGGTGCACAGGCCGTTGTATTTCTTTCCCCAGCTTGATTTGTAATCGAAGTGTGATGGACCGTAGTCGAGTTCCAGACTTCCCCGTTCGATGGAGTCCTGGATATGCATCGCCAGGTGCACGACCCCGGGCGATGCCTTCGCGAGCGATTCGACGAAGCCTGGCTTGTAGAGGAAGAGGTAGCTCTGACGTATCGTGCCCCAAATGAAGGAAACCGGTGCATCGTTCAGATACAAAACTGACAAGTCGATCATGTTCCGGCGACCCAGTCTTTCCGAGACTTCCTGAAAGAATCCGCCTGTCTCCGGGTCGCTGATGGCCCATCCTTCGCGCGCGGTATGTTGCCAGCTGTGCTGGCTGACTGCTACGGCATCCTCCATGAGTCGCTGCAGTTTCGCAGTGTCCAGGGGGCTATCCATGCCCACTCGTTCATACCGGATTTTGCCCAGGCGCTTCAGTGCATTGGTTTTCCGTGCGATATGTCGTCGCTGCGCGGAAGATATGGATTGAGCATATTCATCCCAGGATGCCGGGATTTCGATGATTACCGTCGGACCGGTCTTGCGTACCACGCGTTTGAACGGCGCGTCGTCAGGTATCGCCGTCAGGACCTGGCCGAGTTTCGCAGTGGGCCATTTTACGAAATAGGCGTAGTCCCATGGGTGCCCGGACGCGGCCGACTGTTGCAGAACATACTCAAATACTGCGAATTCATCATAACCCGGTTTCACTGCGATCCCCGCTTTCTGCTGCCAATCACCGAACAGCATACGGAGAACACGGTAGCGCACCGGACCGAGCGGGGACTCTATTATTTCCAGTGGAACGATGGAGATCGGGATGTCGGCATCGTAGACAATGCCGAACAGCGCCTTTCTCTCATCGCGGAAGTAGTTCCAGCAAGATGACAACCATTCCAAAGACGCGAAGGGAGAGGCGTCTGAGCTGTCGTACAGGGTGTCCCAGAGTTCCTGGCGAGAAAACATCTCGTCCGCATCTTCGCAAAATTCAACCGAGAGCTTCGTTGCGAGCGGGGAGTGGGTAGGCTCGATGGGGGCGTGCTGGATATTCATATGTCTGGTCCCGGAGAAATCGATTGCACCTAGGGGTATAGGAAATGGTCAAATTACCATCACGCGGATAAGGCACCGGATTTCCGATGCCGAAAACGGGACAGGCAGAATATACTGTGACACCAGCTTTATAACCGCTTGGTTCATTTGTCGTTAAATCCAAGCTAGTCATTTTGCGGGATGCGGTCAAGGCCTGGAGCGGTTGGACCAGGCAATAGACCACGCAATCCGCTGTGATATTATTCTGAAAACGGGGGTGGCCATGGACCGGGGTTCGTTCGTCCATGGCACGAAAATAGACAGTTCTTTCTCTTCGAGGCTATGCACCAGAGCATGCCTTCAGGTGGCACGTGTGGGGGGAGAAGCTGAATAGCAGATCGGGGTGTGTATGAGCCTGAAAATTCCATGCATGGTGATCCGGGGCGGCACCAGCAAAGGTGTATTCCTGAATGCCGCAGACCTGCCAGCGGATCCGGCCGAGCGGGATCGCGTGATTCTTGCGATATTCGGCAGTCCGGATGCCCGCCAAGTCAACGGCCTGGGCGGTGCGGACCCATTGACCAGCAAGGTCGCAATCATCGAGAAATCCGGTCGCGAAGACAGCGACGTCAATTACCTGTTCGGTCAGGTAGGAATCGATAAACCCGAAGTCGGCTACATGAACAATTGCGGGAATCTTTCTTCCGCAGTTGGCCTGTATGCGGTGGAAAGTGGCCTGCTGGAAGGGACAGAGCCGGAAATGACAGTGCGAATCTACAACGTGAATAGCGGAAAACGGATACTTGCCACTTTCAAAGTAGAAAACGGTACGGTCGTGACCGAGGGAGATTATCGAATTGACGGTGTCCCCGGTACGGGCGCGCCCATACGTCTCAGCTTTTGTGACCCGACGGGCGCCGTCACTGGAGCACTATTGCCAACCGGAAATCCGATCGACCGGATCTCCATTGCCGGGCAGACAATCGAGGTCTCGATTGTCGATTGTGGAAACCTCTATACCTTCGTACCGGCGGCCGACTTGG
>JARRJV010000067.1 GCA_037388825.1 Acidiferrobacteraceae bacterium
CCGCGCCACGTCGACGGTGCCATCGGTACTGCCGTCGTCGATGATCAGGGTCTCGACGGACTCGAAATCCTTGAGCGCGGCCGACAGGGACTCCAGCGTAGTACCGAGCGCCTCCTCTTCGTTGTGGCAGGGTATCTGAATGACGATCTTTGGCTTCTCGTTGTGCGGCATTGGGTGCCCGATCTCCCGTGTTTCCAGCCTCTCCAGAAACTAGCATACCCGCCCGCACACTCGCCAAGAAATTCCGGCAACGCCCACCAATAATCCGGGCCACTGGGTGGCCATGGCAGGCAACGCCGGCAGCTTCAGACCGGCGCGCCGACCTGGCCGCTTGCGGGAATCTCCCCGGGCACCCTTGCCGTCGGCCCCGGTTGCCCGCTGGGACGAAAGCGCCCTGGAGATTTCGGAAAGCAGGCGAAAGTAGCTATATTTGTCCTGGTACGCCTCGAGACCGAACACGCGACGATGAAAGTCCTGCACGTCTGTTATGCCGATAGCGAAGAAGGAGGCGCCATTGGTGCCTATCGACTGCATCGGGCAATGTTGGCACAGAACATCGACAGTCAACTGCTCGTGATCCGCAAATGGCGAAACGATGATACGGTAGTTACACCGCCTGTCTCGGTGAGACTCCTCGTACGACTCTGGAACATTGTCAGCCGCCGGATCCTCAGCCTGCAGAGAATAAGGGACAAGGGCTATCAATCGCTGAATATTTTTCCCACCGGAATCCACAGAACAATCAAGCACCACCGCCCCGATGTCGTCCAGTGTCACTGGATCAACCGTAATACAATCAGCATCCGGGAGCTTGCGAACATCCACGCACCCGTGGTGCTCAAGCTGCCGGACATGTGGGCGTTCTGCGGTACGGAACACTACATTTCGCCCGGGGTGGTAGAACGATTCAGGGAGGGCTACACGAAAGATAACCGCCCACTTGGCGATTCCGGAGTGGATCTGGCCCGACGGGTTTGGTCATACAAGAAACGGGCATGGCGGGACGCCCGTTTCACCATCGTGACCCCAAGCAAGTGGCTGGGCGACCTCGCAAGAGAGAGCGTTCTTTTCCGCAACTCTCGGGTGGAGACGATTGCGAACCCGATTGACCTCAACGTCTATCATCCGGTCCGCGACAGAAGACAGCTACGTATTGCCATGGGCCTGCCCCCGGACAAGGCCCTGATCCTGTATGGATCGATGCAGGCGGAGACCGACACGCGCAAGGGTTATCACCATCTGCGCCAGGCCTTGCAGCTCCTGCAGAACGGAAAACCGGAAACCAATGGTTTCGAATTTTTGATCTTCGGGACGAGCGAAACGAAGACGGAAATCGTGCACGGAGTGACGACGCATCATCTTGGGACAATCCGGGAAGAGCAGGAACTTGTCGCCATGTATGCGGCATCCGACGTCATGGTTCTGCCGACGGAGGCGGACAATCTCCCCAATACCATTCAGGAGGCCACATCCTGCGGCACCCCATGTGTCGGATTCAACGTCGGTGGAATGCCCGACATGATCCTGCATCGCGAAACCGGCTACCTGGCCGAGCCATTCGATCCGGCCGACCTGGCTCGTGGAATCGCCTGGGTACTCGCCAACAAGGGCGACAAGTTGACCCACAAGGTGCGCGAACATGCCGCGTCGATTTTCAACCCGGCGGACCGCGTGGAGGAATACATGAAATTGTACAGAGACCTCACCAGGCCTGATCCATCTCGTGGCGGATAGAACCCCAGGGGCTTCATTCACCGGCCCGATCCTGTCCTTTGCTATATTGTGCACAGGACTTCCATTTTTGACGTGACCCTACTTCCCACCCGGCGCCAGGTCCCGCCGCAGCCTGCGCCCAGGTCAGGCACGGTGGGCGTTCGGGATTGACCGATGCGGATACTCGCGCTGTGCAAGCGCCAATATACCCGGCACGACCTGCTGGACGATCGCTACGGGCGACTGCGAGAACTTCCCCTCGCGCTGACGCGCTTGGGTCACGAAGTACGCGGCCTGTGTCTCAGCTATCGGCGACAGACCGAGGGTGTCACGCTGGACAGCGATCCGGATAACCCGGGTGCGCAGGTCCAATGGCATTCGCTCAACGCCGGACCCCTCTTTCTCCCGGGCCTGGCGCGGTTCATCCGGAGCGCTTCCGCGCATGCACGCGAGTTTCAACCGGACATCGTCTGGTCGGCCTCCGACAGCTTCTACGGAGTGATTGGTGGACGCGTCGCACATGCCGTTGGAGCGCTCCATGTGTTCGATCTGTACGACAACTTCGAATCCTTCGCTGCCGCAAGCCTGCCCGTTGTGCGCAGCGCGTATCGTTCCGCCGCCCGCAAGGCCGACGGCGTGGTCTGCGTGAGCGAAGCGCTGCGCACCAAGGTCGTCGCCGACTGCCACCGGACCGGTCCGCTCCTGGTCCTCCCCAACGGGGTGGATACCACACGCTTCCGGCCCCGCGACCGGGATGCCTGTCGGCGGCGTCTTTCCCTGCCGACCGATGCGCCCCTGGTGGGAATCACGGGCGCCATCAGCCGGAGCCGCGACATCGACACCGTGTTACAGGCCCTGTCGACCCTTATGGAGGAACGACAAGAGGTCCATCTGGTGCTAGCGGGCCCGCGCGACCGCGGGCTTTCCCTGCCCCACGGTCCCCGTATTCACGACCTGGGTGTGCGGCCACATGACGAGGCCCCTGAACTCATCGGCGCTCTCGATATCGCCATCGTCGGAAACCTCGACTCCGAATTTGGTCGCTACTGCTTTCCGCAGAAGGCTTATGAAACCGTAGCCAGCAATGTGGCCATGGTTGCAAGCGATGTTGGCGCAATGCACGAGCTGCTCGAGCCCTGCCCGCAGGCACATTTCCGTCCGCGGGATGTCGATGACCTGCTTCGGGCCCTGCGAGCCCAGCTGGACAATCCATGTCGGCTCCCGCCCGAAACTGCGCCGGACTGGGACGATTTGGGAACGCGGCTGGAGTCGTTCCTGCGCGAACTGCCACGGGCGATGGTTTAGAACGGAACCATGAGCAAATCCGGACTCCATGTCGTCATTCCGGTCCTGAACCGATGGCACCAAACGCGTGCTTGCCTGCGGCGGCTGCTTGACCAGGGCCAGCCCCCGGCCGGGATCGTAGTGGTTGACCACGGATCGGTGGACGAGACGGCCGAAGGTCTGGCAACGGAATTTCCCGGGGTGGTTCACCTTGAATCGGATCCGGAACATTGGTGGACCGGGGCAAGCAATGCAGGAATCCGGACTGCAATGGATCGCGGCGCGAGCCGCATCATGCTGCTGAACAACGATTGCCTGTTGGGCCAGGGCTCCCTGCATCGGCTTCTTGAGCACGCCGAACAAAATCCCGATGCGGTGATTGCCCCCGTCCAGCGCAACACCTCGGGAAAGGTGCAAGTCGTCACGGCCAGGACTCTGTTCCTGCTCGGCTTCCAAACCTTGATTCCGCCGGGATCCCGTCGCAAGGCGGGGAACGGCAAGCTGCTTCCCACCGGCATGATTGTAGGCGGGCGCGGCGCAATCATTCCGCGCACGGTTTTCGATCGTGTTGGTCTGTTCGACGAAGCCCGGCTGCCCCACTACGGCGCAGATCACGATTTCTATCTTCGCTGCCGCAAACAGGGCGTCCCGCTGCGGATTGCCGCCGACGCCTTTGTGGACATAGACGAAACGATAACGACCTTGGCCTGGGGACCAGGATCTCTCAGCCTGGCCCAGTTCCTCGAGACTCTGCGCAGGCGTCGTTCGCACCGCAATCTGCGGGACCTGTCCACCCTGTTTCGTCTGCACTACCCGATCCCTGGTCTTTGGTGGGTCGGGGTGGGGCTGAACCTGCTTCGCTATACAGCGGTATATGTCACGGCCCGCGTGGCCCGCGTGTTCGCGCCCGCAGGGCGGAAATAGGCACCGGCCACTTTCCGTGGACCGCGCCAGGCGCTAGAATCGCGTTCCGGCGGCGAACCCGCCGGCATTCATTTGGGGCGGTAGCTCAGCTGGGAGAGCGTCGCGTTCGCAATGCGAAGGTCGGGAGTTCGATCCTCCTCCGCTCCACCACTTCCCTCCGTAGTCACCGGGGCCATTCGGTCAACGACAAATCGACCCGACAAATCGGTTAGAATCGACGCCCATGCCCCGGTAGCTCAGCAGGATAGAGCAGCCGCCTCCTAAGCGGCAGGTCGGACGTTCGAATCGTCTCCGGGGCACCAGTCAAGTGACAGCGCACGCCCGGGGCCAGTACACTCGGCCTTCCGTCAGCGCAAAACAACGACAGACGCGTATCCCCAGGAGTCGCCCTTGCTTTCCGTCCACAACCTGGCCTGCCGCCGCGGCGACCGCGTCTTGTTCGAGCACCTGGAATTTGTCCTGGCCTCTGGCCAGCTGGTTCATCTGACCGGACGCAACGGATGCGGCAAGACCACCCTGTTGCGTACGCTGTGTGGCCTCACCCTGCCCCACGAGGGCAGCGTCCACTGGCGCGACACCGACATCCGTGAACTCGGGGATGAATATCGCGCCGAGTTGGCCTTCGTGGGCCACAACAACGGGATCCATGGGGAACTCACCCCGGAGGAGAACCTGCACTTCACCACCGGCCTGTCCCGGCGGCCCGAACCCGCCCGGATCGTGGAGGCCCTCGACCGCGTGGGTCTTTCGGCGCAACGCTTTCTGGCCAGCAAGCTGCTATCCCAGGGCCAGCGCCGGCGCGTAGCACTCGCGCGGCTGCTGATCCTGGACCAGCCGCTGTGGATCCTGGATGAGCCGTTCACGGCCCTGGACCGCGAGACCGCGGATCGCATGGGTACCGTGGTCGCAGATCACATTGGTGGTGGCGGGCTGGTGATCGTCACCTCTCACACCCCCCTGCCGGTTGCGCCCGAGGCCGTGCGCGAACTGGCCCTGGACGTCCCGGCATGAGCCGCCTCGATATCGCCCTGTGGCTGGTCTTCCGCCGGGAACTGACCCTGGCCTGGCGCCGGCGCGCCGACATTGCCGTGCCCTGGGTGTTCTACATCATCGTTGTCAGCCTGTTTCCCCTGGCCGTGGGCCCGGAGCCGGAGACCCTGCGCACCATAGGTCCCGGGGTCATCTGGGTGGCGGCGCTGCTCGCTACCATGCTTTCCCTGGGGCATTTGTTTGATACCGACTACGCCGATGGCAGTCTCGAGCAGCTGGCCCTGGCGCCGCACCCCCTGAGCCTGCTGGTGCTGGCCAAGGTGGCAGCCCACTGGGTGCTGGCAGGCCTGCCCCTGGTCCTGATCGCGCCCCTGCTGGCGATCCAGCTGCAGATGGACACGGCTTCCCTGGAAACCCTGCTGTATTCCCTGCTTCTGGGGACCCCGGTCCTGATTCTGCTCGGCTCCGTGGGGGCAGCCCTGACCCTGGGCCTGCGCGGCGGCGGGGTGCTGGTTTCTCTGCTGGTACTGCCGTTGTATACTCCCGTGCTCATTTTTGGCGCCAGCGCCGTAATGACGGCCACCCAGGGCCAGGGCGCCGAAATGCAGCTTTCGTTATTGGGGGCGTTCCTGGCACTGAGCCTTACATTCACACCGTGGGCCTCCGCCGCCGCCCTGAGAATTTCCTTGGATTGATTTCCCGCCAGATGCGCGAATACGCCTCACCGAAGCTCTTCTATGCCCTCGCCGGCCGGCTGATCCCGTGGCTGGCGGCGCTGACCGCCATCCTGCTGGTGGTGGGACTGTACCTGGGGCTGTTCGTGGCCCCGCCGGACTACCAGCAGGGCGAGAGCGTACGCATCATGTATATCCACGTGCCCAGCGCCTGGATGTCCATGTTCATCTACGTCAGCATGGCCGCCGCCGGGGGCGCGGCCCTGGTGTGGAAGACCAAGGTTTCGGAAATGGCGGCCAGCGCCAGCGCCCCCATCGGCGCCTCCTTCACCCTGCTGGCACTGATCACGGGCTCCTTGTGGGGCAAACCCATGTGGGGCACCTATTGGGTTTGGGACGCGCGCCTGACCTCGGAGCTGGTGCTGTTCTTCCTGTATCTGGGCTATATGGCCCTGGAGGCCAGCATCGACGACCCCCGGCGCGCAGCCCGGGCCACGGCGGTCCTGGCCCTGGTGGGTGTGGTCAATATCCCCATCATCCATTTCTCGGTGGACTGGTGGAATACCCTGCATCAGCCGGCTTCCATCAGTTCAATGAACAAGATCGGGCGGCCCTCCATTGCCCCGAGCATGCTGTGGCCCCTGCTGCTCATGGGCCTGGCCTACACCTTTTTCTACTTCACCATGCTGCTGATTCGCGTACGCAACCAGATCCTGGTGCGGGAACGAAATGCCGGCTGGCTGGCGGAAGCGCTGCGGGACGGGCGATGAACTGGGCGCAGTTTTTTCACATGGGGGGCTATGCCTTCTTCGTCTGGAGCGCCTACGCGGTCACCGCCGTCGTGCTGGTGCTGAACGTGGTCCTGCCCCTGCGGGAACGCAAGCGGCTGCTTCGTGGTCATAAACCCGGAAACAGCAAATCTGGAAGTGACAAACCATGAAAAAACGACACAAGCGCCTGGCCCTGATCGTGGTCGCGGTGGCGGGCCTGACCATTTCGGTCCTGTTCGTGATGAACGCGTTCCGCAACAACCTCGTATTCTTCTTCTCGCCCTCGGACGTGGCCGCCGGCAAGGCCCCGGCGGATCGCGCCTTCCGTCTCGGCGGCATGGTGGTCAAGGGCAGCGTGCACCGGGGCAAGGATCTGAACATCCAGTTTGTCGTCACAGACTTCAAGAACAGCATCAAGGTCCACTATCGCGGCATCTTGCCCGACCTGTTCCGTGAGGGCCAGGGCGTGATCGCCCAGGGCCGCTTCGGACCAGCGCATGTGTTCCAGGCGCACCAGGTCCTGGCCAAGCATGATGAGAAATATATGCCGCCGGAAGTGGCCGACGCGCTCAAACGGGCCGGGAAGACACCGACGGGGGCGCCAGCCAAGTGAAGAAATTTCTTGTCCCGGTGGGGATCTTCGCCGTCGTCGGCGGCCTGCTGTTCTTCGCCCTGATCCGTATGCAGACAGGGGACTATTCGCCACGCACCGTCCCGTCGCCACTGATAGGCAAACCGGTCCCCGCATTCAAACTGACACGCCTGGATGCACCGGGAAAGACCATCACGCCCCAGGATCTGTACGGGCGGGTGTATCTTCTCAACGTCTGGGCGTCCTGGTGCGTGGCCTGCCGCGAG
Source organism: Acidiferrobacteraceae bacterium (assembly GCA_037388825.1). Taxonomy (NCBI): domain Bacteria; kingdom Pseudomonadati; phylum Pseudomonadota; class Gammaproteobacteria; order Acidiferrobacterales; family Acidiferrobacteraceae; species Acidiferrobacteraceae bacterium. The sequence continues at coordinate 7,214 of JARRJV010000067.1, forward strand.
GAACACCCGGTGTTGATGGAAATCTCCCGCTCCCATCTCGTCCCCCTCATCGGTCTGAATTACAAGGACCAGGATGCGGATGCACGGGCGGTCCTGAAACAGCGCGGCAATCCCTACGAGATGATCCTTCGTGACCCCAATGGACGCGCCGGCATCAATCTTGGCGTCTACGGAGTACCGGAGACCTTTCTCATCGACGGCAAGGGAGTGATTCGTTACAAATTCATCGGCCCGATCACGGATAGCGCGATTGCCAAGACACTGATGCCCCTTGTGCGCCGTTATTCTTCCTCGGCAAGCGGAACAAACACATGAGTTTTTCCGGCTTCCTTCACAAAAGTTACACACAGAAGCTGTGGACAAAATTGTGTGCAAGCGCCCGCGGCGATTCGTAAGTAGGCTTGGCGATTGGAAGAGTTTTAGATTGATGATTTTTTGTTCAAACGTATTAGTTTTTAACGATCAACAACTTATCGTTTTGCCGTCAATTCAGCGGCTTAGTTCGAAGCAGGCGCCCTGATCCCTTCCGGAACTGTGAAAAAATCCGTTGACTTGTCCACCGCCAGCAATGCCGGGCTCGCGCCCCGCTTGGTGGCCATGATCTACGACCTGTTGCTACTTTGCGCCATTCTCATGCTGGCCGCCCTGCCGGTGGTCCTGCTCTCGGGTGGCGTTCCTCGGGGCACCATTTCGCACCTGCTCTACCAACTCTATCTGCTGGCGGCGATCTTTCTGTTCTTCGGATGGTTTTGGGTTCATGGCGGCCAGACCCTGGGGATGCGCGCCTGGCGGTTGCGTGTGACGCGGGAAGACGGTTCCGCCCTAAGCTGGGGTGATGCCCTGTTGCGCTTCCTGGCGGCGGTACCCGCCCTGCTGTGTGCGGGATTGGGGTATCTCTGGATTCTGATCGACCGGGATCGACTCGCGTGGCACGACCGCATCAGTCACACACGGGTGGTCCGCCTACCCAAGCCGCAGCAATAGCGAGGCCGAGCCCTCAGACCACCCGCCGTAGCATCGCGATCGCCAGGGCCAGAAAGGCAACCGCCGGCAGGATCGCTCCCAGGACCGGTGGCAGCCCGTAGGTCAGGCCAAAGTTACCCAGGCCGATGTGGATGAGGCTGTACAGCATGCCCAGCATGACGCCTAGAAACACCCGCTGCCCCATGCCGCCACCGCGAATCTGAC